>NZ_JAHZDL010000018.1:0-33553 GCF_019422385.1 Flavonifractor sp. | reverse complement strand
CCTTATCCTTCATCCTTTTTTATTCTTCTGTCCAATATGTATTGTAGTCCTACAATATTTTTCTCTATATGTTGGAATATTTCAGTTGACAAATTCACTCTGCACAGCTATAATAGTTAAGTAACCTTTGAGGCAATCTGCGGATGTGCTGGAACTGGTAGACTGGCTAGCTTGAGGTGCTAGTGGCCCATGGCCGTACGGGTTCGAGTCCCGTCATCCGCACCATGACGAGTGTTCTTACAGCATTTGAAAAGCTGTAAGAACACTCGCTTTTTTCGCCGATTTCATCCGGCGATGGTGGATGGGGCGTAGTTGACGACTACGCCTTTTCTTGTGTTTACGGACACCTCCGGGGCGGGCAGCGGGATCAGCTCCGGGATCTCAATGCCCCCTACGCAGTTATAGTGGATACGGAGCCGCTGCTCCCATACCCCGTCTACCTTCTCAGCGTTGAACACTCCGCCCTTCTCGATGAGCTCGTTCATCATCCGGGGCGTCAGCTTGCGGGCGCGGGTGTATTTGCGGACCAGGGAAATGAACATACCATAAAAAGCAGACACCCACATTTTTGAGGGTGTCTGCTTTCACTTTATAGGTGCAGCTGATTATAGTGTTTCCTCATTCCTTTTGAATCAACTGAAGGTTCAGATCCACATCGCCGGAAATTCCATCCACACTCCCAGTGGAAGAATACTGCCACATTTGAAAATCATAATAGAAATCCGGTGTATCGCTGTATTGCGCAAGCCAGAAGTCATATTCCATTACCTGGCTCAAGTCATATTTGATATACCCGGCATAACTGGTAAGGTAGATCATGGCCTCATATCCGGCCTCCTCCACCATGGAGCAGAATGTATTCGCACAGGCGCAGAGCGTTTCCGTATCTAGGCCGTAAGTACGGGCCGATTCTGTCCCGATCACCTCCCAATCAAAGACCACGGGGTAGGTCAGATCATATCCATCCAAATATTCGAGGACAAATTCCGCCTCCTCAGCCGCCTCTTCCACTGTAATAGCCTGGGAGAAAAAGTAGACCCCACGTCCAGGCCTGCAGCGATAGCTCCTTCCAGATTAGCGGTAAAATTGCGGTCCAGATTCATCGACCCGCTTTCTCCATAGCCCCGGAATCCCAGCCGGATGATCGCAAAATCGATCCTATCGTTTTTTACAGCCGCCCAGTCGATGTCTCCCTGATAGACGGAAACATCAATGCCGGTGCGGGTCTCCACGGTATCGGACTCATAGTAGATCCGCCCGTCCTCTTGATAAAAGGCATCCGCATCATAGGAATTGACCGGCACATCCTCCAGAACATCCACCAGATAGGAGCCATAGGCAATCTGCTCCGGCTCTTCCTGCTCTGTCTGTTCTGCCTCGGTCTCATCCAAATTGGCGGCTTCCTGCCACTCCAGCATGCGTGAAAGAATGACGGTTATCTCCGCACGGCTGATGGCGCTGTCCGGCTGATAGATCAGAGAACCATCCGCGCCATAACTTCCCTGTACAATCCCGGCCTCATAGAGTGATGTCACAAATCCATCTGTCGTATCGGAGAAGGGAGAGGACGCCTGGGACGCAGAGAGGTTCCATGTTTTGGCGGCCATCTGCGCAATCAGCAGACGGCTGGCGGAGTCGTCCAGGGTCTCCTCCCCAATGCCCTCCAGAATTCCCAGGGAAAGTGCCAGCTCCAGGTAACCGCTGGCCCAGTGACTGCCGGTCATCTCCTGATCTTCATAGCCTGCGCTGCAGAGGATCAGCGCAAGGGCTGTACCCAGTGTCACAGGATCATAGGGCCCAAAGGTGCCATCCGGATATCCGGCCACCACACCTGCCTGACCCAGTTCCTGCACATAGGAATAGAACCAGTCTTCTTCAGAGACATCGGAAAACAGGGGAACTGCGGTCTCAGCGGCCTCCCAGAGCGCGGATACCGCCAAATCCTCCTGAACAATATCGTCCTCCGCCCAAAGCCGGCCATCCTCTGTCTGCCAGCCGGTCAGCTCATACCCGGCGCGTTCCGCGCTTGGAAGAACTCCAAGGGTTGCCCCCCGCTCATAAAAGACGATATCCTGTTCCACTGTGCCGTCGCCGGCATCCAGCGTCACGGAAACAAAGGCTTCGGTGGATTCCCCGGTATAGTCTTCATAGAGAAACAGACAGGCCTCCCGGAGCCGGCGCTGCACAAGGACGGAATTCACTGCCCCATCCGCATGGCACCATACGCCCAACGCATTGACCAGATCGATGTCCGTCCAGCTGTCTGAACTTCCTGTCAGCAGATCCACAAGGCTGCAATCCTCCGTCATCCATCCCTCGCCCAGGTTGTAGGTAAAACTCAGCAGGGCGTCAAACTGTGCCTGGGTTGGTGTGACTTCGTACTCCTCCAGCCACGCGGACAACGTATTTCCCATGTCGTCCAGTGCCTCAAGCAGGAGTTCCTCCGCTTCATCCTGGGTAATACCATCCGGATAATCCGCCTCTTCACATCCGGTTCCGTAGCCTATGTACCACTGTCCGCCGCTCTGGTATGCTTCGGAAGAAAAGCCCTCCAATTCTTTGATCAGCTCCAGCCCGTCCGTACTGATCACCATCGCCTCCTCTGCGGCGGAGGCAATGGTGATCGCGGGAGAGAGGGGCGTGATCAAAAGAGAAAGAGCGGTCAAGACTGCTGTTAATTTCGTCCTCATGATAGAATCTCCTTATAGCCATTTTGAATTAACAGGAAATGATCAGTGTTTCCGCGGGTACAAAAATACCGCGGTCAGCCCGATCAGCAGGCAGACTAGGGATGCCGCTAAAAGAATTGCGGTTTCCCGTTCCGCCTGAACGGCGGAATCTTCTTCCGGATTACTTCCCGGCTGCGTTCCTTGGGCCTCCGCCGGCTGACCCTGCCCAGCCTGGTTCCGGTTGCCAAATGAATCGGTCATCTGTCCCTGTGCCCCGTCCGTGACGTTGCTGCCCTCCTGCATGGGTTCCTCAGTTTGCAGTGTTTGGGTACTGTCTTCCGACGTTGGGGTGCCGCCCTCCTGTGTGAAGTCATTGCCCTCGTTTTCCGACTCGGAAGCTGGGGCCTCTTCCGGCACTGTTTCCTCGGATTCCGGAGCCGGGGCTGTTTCCTCCTGTGCCTGATCCGGCAGATCCGCAGACGTGGCGTCCTGCGCTTCCGCCGGGGGTTCCATGGCTGTCTGTGCCCCGGTTCCCGGCACGTTCTGTACAGGTACATTGTTTTCTGCCAGAAGGGAGGTAGTTATCACACCTCGGACAGATATCGATGCGGAAGTGGTCAGGTTTCCAGGGGCAGAACCTGTTTCGCCTCCCCGTTCTCTGCGCCCCTGTGGTCCTTCCTGGTCCCCACGGACAACATCTCCGCCCTGACCGGAATTTTCAGGCGCACCGCCGCCGAAAGCTCCCAGGTCGGACAACTCCAGCCCGGCGGCGTCGATCAGAGCGGAAGAATCCGCGGCCTGCCCGTCGCTGGTGGCGGGGATGGTACCCGCCAGTTGTCCGGAGACGCTCTGGGCCCGGAGGCTGCAGAATTCCTTCAGCGTGTCCGCCGCCGTTTGGAACTCTCCATAGGTGCAGAATTTTGTGGGGTCCAGCTGCACATAGGGGTCGAGCAGCGCGGCCGTGGCGTCGATCCTCTCCTCCAGCACCCCGCTGTCAACGAAATCGGTGAGAAACTGGCTGAAATATTGATGATACAGGCGGGTATAGCTCTCATCCTGGAAGATCCATGCCACCATGGGACGGGACTCCAGATCACCGCTGGATACCGGCGTGTCAATGGGGAAGTTCACCAGCTCGGTGGCGCTCATCTGTTCCTGAAAGCTGCCGAACGCCAGATTGTAGTCCCAGGGGATCATAGACAGCACGCCGTCCTCCTCATAGAGGTAGTAGTTGTGGACCATGGAGCCGGTGTAGCTGTCAAAATTGCACACGAAGTTGTGGACCACAAAGTAGCGCAGCACGGCGTCTGTATCCAGGATCTCCTCCAGATCCGCCCCCTGACTGAGCTGTTTGAGGGAGGCGATGAGCCGCTCCTGATCCGCCTGGCTTACGTCGGTCTTGGCGTTGTTGAAAATGTTGGAATAGCTGTCCGGGTCATTGTCAACATACTGAAGCTTGACATCGTCATTGCTTGCCCGGCCTCCTCCGCCTCCATTCATGCTGTCCGGCTTGTAGAGTTCCCCGTAGCTGCTGCCGTAATTGCGCCGCAGGAAGGCCTCTTCCACCCCCTCTACCGCCAGATACAGCCCCCAGTCCTCTCCGTTGACCGTCAGATAGACATAGCTGCACAGGGGCGCGGCCACACCGAAGTCCCCCATCAGCCGGTACACCAGGTAGTCCTTCATCATGGTGTTGTCCTGAATCAAATTGTTGAGGTTCAGCTTATCCAGGCCATAATAGGTCTTGGAGCTGTCGTAGTGGTCAAATTCCACTTTGAAGCTGTACCGATCATTGCCGTAGGCGGAAACAGAGGAGAGGGAGTTGTTCCCCTTCGCCCGGATCGCCGCGCTGCCGCAGGTCTCGCCGTCAATGACCAGAGAGCACTGAGCGTACTCCTTATCCTGGCAGGTCTCTAAAAATCCGTCCCAGTCCTCCATGAGAATGTCAATGGTATGGTGTGGACCTGGGAGGTGTCAAACAGCCGGGACTCATACCCCATTTCCACACTTGCCGCCTGAAGTCCCAGAGTTTCTCCGCACACAAAGGCCATGGTCAGGAGCAGGGTCAGGCAGGCTCCCACCAGGCAGATCACGTCAATATGCTTGCTTGTTGACACAGGACCGCCCTCCTCATCCCATATAGTCGCCGTTGTAGCTGACCAGAACCGCGCTGTCCACCCCGTCCATCTGGGAGAGCTGATTGATGAACTCGGTATCCTCATCCAGCAGCCGGACCTCCATGGTCAGCTCCACTTCGCCCAGGCGGACCGTCTTGCTTTTCACCACACAGCGCCGCACTTGATGTTCCAGGAAGGTCCGGGCCGTCCGCTCGCCCTCGGCGCTGCTGCACCGCAGGATCACAATGTACGGATTCCAATGGGACTTCCGGTTGACAAAGACCAACAGCATCAGGCCGATGAACACGCTGCCGATCACAGCCAGGGGGATCATGCCGGCGGCCAAGACGATTCCCACCGCGATGGACCAGAAGAGGAACACGATGTCCAGCGGCTCCTTGATCGCCGTCCGGAAACGGACGATGGACAGGGCGCCCACCATGCCGAGGGAGAGCACCACATTACTGGTCACCGCCAGAATCACCACAGTGGTGATCATGGCAATGGCGATCAGGGCCACCCCGAAGCTGGAGGAGTACATGACGCCGGAAAAGGTCTTTTGATAGACCAGAAAGATAAACAGCCCCAGGCCGAAGGCCAGCAGCAGCGCCATCCCCATGTCCAGCAGCGTCACGCTGGAAATGTTGTCCAGGAAGCTGGAGGTGAAAATATCGCTAAAAGTCATGAAATGACCATCCTTTCTGAATCTGCCGTGTCATCCGTAGAGTCGGCAGGCCGCATATTTGGAGAAGGGGGCGGTTCTTCTCCCCGCCAGCTGGACTGCGTCCCGGATCAAATCGGGGAGGAACGCGTCCCATTTTACTTCCAGCACCGCGGGAGCGTCCCCGGCGGGAACGGTCACGCAGTCCGGGTTCAGAAAGTCCACACACTGCAGCCCGGTCCGCAGGTGGTGGTCCAGCGTCACCCGGACATTTCCAGGGGCGTATACAAAGGCCTCCCTGGTATAGTCCACAATGGTTTTAGGCCGGAGCCCCTGAACCGCCATTTTGTGGTACAGCTCCTCCACCAGCGGCCTTCCGCATCCGGCCATCCAACCGCGGGCCCCATCCACAATGCTCTGTGCCTCCTGCGGACTCAGCGGCGCGCTCACCTTGCTGCCCAGTCCATTGCGCCGGCTCTTTTTTTCCAGCCGGATCACGGACAGGTCCCCATCATAATACCGGAGGCGAAACTTTTCCCTGGGATCTACTCCGTTCCGCTTTTCCCAACTCCCAATTCCCTTTTGTGTTCCCGGAGTAGAATTAGCTTAACCTAATGTAGATTTATTCATTAGGGGACATAACAAGAGGCAGGAACCGCTATGGCTCCTGCCTCTTGTTTATTCAGCTATATTAAAATCGAAGACGTACTCTTGAAGGGGCTGGTTCCAGTCATATGTACTTGCTTCCATAATTATCTGGAATGGTTCCTGTTGGATGGCAGGAAATACCACGACACCTTCTGTTGTTATTCCTGTTCGTATACTTGATTGCAATTCTGGATAGTCAGCCATGTAATTAGGCGTATACTCATACTGCGTACCATCCTGTATCAAAACCATATTAAAGCCATATAAACTGAATTCGCTACTTCCATTGTTTGTTACAGTTATATAAGCCCGTGTTTCTTTTTCGGCAAGTTCTACACTCTGAACAGTTACAGAATATCCATACTGCTCGACAGTATTGTTGATTGCTGTAGCGGTAGCAACTGTTGGTCTTACAGCATCTTTGTATGATATTACTTCGAGTGTATCTGCTTGTATGGCAGGTGCAACAATTTGTCCTCCTATCATATTTTCGCCTTCAAACACATCAATAACAGTTCCAGATATACGAATATATTGTCCATCTTCAAGTGTTAATTCAGGGGCAAAATAAGCTACAACAGTATTATAGTCGATATTTTCAGGGTCTGCCCACATTTGGAAGTATATACCGTCGCCATCATAATCAACGCCACCAAAAATGACGCCCACAAGCTCAACAGTTGATCCAATATAATCTGATGGATTCGAGTACATTCGTTTGATTTCACTATCGCTCAACGGTTCAGCTGGAGTTTCAGAAGATTCTGTATCGTTATTACCAGACCCAGGATTTGTGGTAGATGTAGTACACCCAACTAATATGGCAAGTAGAATGATTAAAAGTGCTCCCAAACAAAATCTGCTTCTCACTTTATTTCCCTCCCTTAGTATGGCTTTTCCAATACTCGATAATCTGCCCCATGTTACTTTCAACATTTCCAATGATAGGTATTTTAGCAGTATGTTTACATGCTGGATAACTAGAGCACCCTAAAAACTCCCCATACTTCCCTTGCTTAAATTTCATCGGGGCACCACAAATAGGACAAAACTTATGTAGTTGTATATCTTCGGGCTTGACAGATAACCTTACATCGCTAAGAACCGTGTGTCCAAAGAACGATATTAACCCATCGGTATCACCTTTCATCAGTCTACAAAAGAATTGATTTATAAATATCCTGTAAATTCTCTGATCATCAACGCCCAAAAACCAAAGATAGTCTGGAATCGATAGTCCAAGTACAACTGAGTGATGTCTCCCAGTTGTCATATACTGGCCTTCAAATAGCTTGGATAGTTCTTCACCTGTAGCATATCGTTCTTCGTATCCATTGTAAACTGGCTTCTTTTCTTTCATGAACGTCACTTCCGCTTTAAAGTTTCTTGATGCTTTATTCTTGCAACAGATTATACCATTTTTCATCTGTGCATACAATTGAACATCAGGACCTCCATCAGCCGGTACTCCAGCCTGGAGAGCCGGACGGACCGTCCGTTTCCGCACAGTTCACAGCTGTGGGAATTCAGAGAGAGACCGCCATAGGTCAGCACATCCGGCTGATACTGTTCCCTCCGCCGGAGCATTGCCCGGACCCGGGCCAACAGCTCCCCCATATCAAAGGGTTTGGGCAGATAGTCGTCTGCGCCCAGGTTCAACCCCTGAATGCGCGCCTCCACCTCGGCTTTTGCCGTCAGAAGCAGGATGGGTGTCCGGCAGCCCTCACCGCGCAGCAGCTTCAGAACCTCAAAGCCATCCAGCTTCGGCATCATAACATCGAAGATCATCCCGTCATAGGATTCTGCCCGGGCATAAGCCAGGGCATCCGCACCGTCGTACACCGCGTCCACCTGGTAATTGTGATAGGTTAAAATATCCACCACTGCCTCTGACAGGCTGACCTCGTCCTCTGCAAATAGAAGCTTCATTCTAATCACCCAAATTAAAATACCACAAGTAGCTTAAAGATACATTAGAATTACCCCTTAGAGATTTCACCACATTCCGAGGAATGCTGACGCGTTTTATAGTCTCACGGACGCTCGTGGAGAAAAATTAAGGGCAAAACACAGGGAGCGGCAAAAGAATGAAGCGGCAATGTGCTAAGCTCCGCCAAGTCCTCCCATCTGGGGCCGGTAGGCGTTTGGCTGGCCATGCGCCTGGAGCTGTGCACCCGTGGAGTACTGTTTTTGGTGCGCTTGTTACAGGCGCAGTGGCTGACACACGACTTGTCGGGGAATTAGAGCAAAAAAATCCGCCGGGGCCATTCCTCGGCGGATTTTCAGGCATTCAAATTTTCTGATTTCCGGTGGACCAGACGTGACTCTCTTTCGCCGCGGCCGGCGTGTTCTGGGCCATGACGCCCACCAGGGGATGGGGGACATAGGGTCCCTCCAGATAGGCGCACTCCTCGTCGGTCAGCTCCAGATCCACCGCTTTCGCCGCCCCTTCGATGTGGTGGAGCTTGGTGGCCCCCACCACCGGAGCCGTCACCTTGGTCAGCAGCCAGGCCAGGGAGACCTCCGTCATGGAGACGCCATGCCGTTCAGCCAATTCTGCCACACGCTGGATGATGGGCGCATCCTGAGCCACCATGCCGCCATACTTCATTTGGGCATAGCTGTCCTCCTGGAGCCGCCTGGAGGTCTCTCCGGGGTGCTTGGAGAGGCGGCCGCCGGCCAGAGAGCTGTACGGTGTCATGGCGATGTTCTCCTCCCGGCAGAAGGGCGCCATCTCCCGCTCCTCCTCCCGGAAGATCAGGTTGTAGTGGCTTTGCACGGAGACGAATTTGGCGAAGCCCTCCTTTTCGGCCAGAGCGTTGGCCTTGCACAGCTGCCATGCAAAGCAGTTGGAGATGCCGATATACCGGGTTTTGCCCTCTTTTACCATCTGGTTGAGACCGTCCAGAATGTCATAGAGAGGCGTCTGATAGTCCCACATGTGGTAGATATACAGGTCCACATGGTCCATGCCCAGGTTTTGCAGGCTTTTCTCCAACAGACGGCGGATGTGCTCCTGTCCGGAAACACCTGCCTCGATCTCCTCGTTGGTGCGGGGGAGAAACTTGGTGGCCACCACCACCTCATCCCGCCTGGCAAAATCCCGCAGGGCCCGGCCCAGGTACTGTTCGCTGGTGCCGCTCTGATAGCCGATGGCGGTGTCGAAGAAGTTGACGCCCAGCTCCAGACCGCGCTGGATGATCTCCCGGGAGTGCGCCTCGTCAATGGTCCAGCTGTGCTGGCCGTTGGAGGCGTCCCCAAAGCCCATGCACCCCATGCAGATGCGGGACACCTTCAAGCCTGAACTGCCCAACTGCGTGTATTTCATCCGTATCCTCCATTCTTTTTGCCCGCTGTCTTATTGCTCGGTCAATCTGTTCTGCTGGGCATTGTATCGGTCGCCTGTCACGACGATCTGATCCAGTTCTCCGTTGAGCCTCCGCATCTCCCCGGCGGTAAAGGTCACCTGGTCAGCGGCCAGATTTTCCTGAAGCCGCTGCAGCTTGGTGGTTCCCGGAATGGGAACGATCCAGCCCCTCTGGGCCATGAGCCACGCCAGGGCGAACTGTGCTGGGGTGCAGCCCTTTTCTGCGGCGTGGCGCTTTACAAATGCCACGATCTCCTGATTGGCGTCCAGTGCCTGGGCACTCTGAAAGCGGGGCATTCTGGCGCGGACATCCGCCGCGTCAAACTGGCGGTCCTTGTTCAGTGTTCCCGTCAGATAGCCCCGCCCCAGGGGGCAGAAGCAGACCAGCCCGATGCCCAGCTCTTCCAGGGTGGGGAGCAGCGCCTTCTCCGCCTCCCGATACCAGATGGAGTATTCGTTTTGGATCGCGGTGAGAGGCACCAGGGCATGGGCCTTCCGGATGGTACGGATGGACACCTCGCTCATGCCCCAGTGGAGGACCTTGCCCTCCTCCATCAGCCGCGCCACGGTTTCCGCCACCGCCTCCACCGGCACCTTGGGGTCTGCACGGTGCT
This sequence comes from Flavonifractor sp., assembly GCF_019422385.1. Classification (NCBI taxonomy): domain Bacteria; kingdom Bacillati; phylum Bacillota; class Clostridia; order Eubacteriales; family Oscillospiraceae; genus Flavonifractor; species Flavonifractor sp. The sequence goes on along the minus strand of NZ_JAHZDL010000018.1, from coordinate 23,477 downwards.
GGTAGAGCAGATCAATGTGATCCGTCCGCAGGCGTTTCAGGGATCCCTCGACCGCTTTCCGAATGGTTTCGGGCCGGCTGTCCAAGCCAACAGACGTTCCGCCCTGAATATCAAATCCGAACTTTGTGGCGATTACCACCTGATCCCGGACGCCCTCCAGGGCCTCGCCCAGGATCTCCTCGCTGGTATACGGCCCATAGACCTCTGCTGTGTCAAAGAAAGCGGCCCCCTGTCCCACAGCTTCCCGGACAAAGCGGACCATGTCCTGCTTGTCCGGGATCGGAGGATAGGCGGAAACCATTCCCATGCATCCAAGCCCTACCGAACGCACAGTGAGAGGACTCTTCTTCCCTAAAATGGTTGTTTTCATGATTTTGCAAGCCTCCTCCGTTTGTATTCAGCATAGCACAAATGGTTTCAAATGTAGAATGCTTATTTTCTATTATAAAAAATAGGAAATAAGCATTTTTAGATTGAAAAGAACGATATAACATGACACTTTAGATACAGAGGAAAAAGATGGAACTGCGGGTATTGAAATATTTCCTGGTCGTTGCCCGGGAAGAAAATATCACCAAAGCTGCGTCGCTCCTCCATGTGACGCAGCCCACCCTGTCCCGTCAGCTGATGCAGCTGGAGGAGCTCTCCGGCGAGATTTCTATCGGAGCCGGCGAGTCCAACAGCATGACGGCCCTGTCCCAAACAATGACCGCCTTCCGGCGGGAGCATTCCCTGGTTCGGTTCAGCATTTACAGCGCAACAGCGGATGACATCAAGGATCGCCTGGAAAAGGGCCTGTTGGATCTCGGCCTGTTGGCGGAGCCGGTGAATATCCAACTTAATTCTCAATACGGCAAACATGGTGCGAAATCACATGGGCGCGGCATTGGGCTTCTTTATCGGCAACCTGGCAGACGAGCTGCGCTTTGTCCCATGGCCCCCCCATTGGAAACCGGAACGGTCTTGGTGGGGAAGAAGGATCAGACATTTTCCCGGGCGGCCACGGCCTTTCTGAATCGAATTAAAAATGCTGATTGAGCATTGATCGGAATGCGACATAGGTATTTTACATTTATTATCGTCCGCTTTAGAATGTAGGCGTCCCAAAGGGACGCCTGCTTTTTTATGAGAGCAGTATCATTTGGAGCAAAAGAAAGCGAGGCAGCAAACCATGAATGAGCTGTGGAGCCTGTTGGCGGACTCCTTTTGGCAGATCCTGCTGCCCGGGCTGACCATGACGATTCCCTTAACGGTCATTTCCTTCTCTCTGGCCTTGGTGATCGCCATAGCGGTGGCCATGGTGCAGTTCGCCAAAATCCCGGTTTTGAAGGAACTGTGCCGGTTCTATATCTGGGTCATCCGTGGCACACCCCTTCTGGTGCAGCTGTTTGTGGTGTTTTACGGACTGCCCCACATGGGCGTTCTAATCGAAGCATTTCCTGCGGCCGTCATTGTATTCTCCATCAATGAGGGAGCCTACTGCGCGGAAACTGTTCGGGCGGCACTGGAGTCGGTACCCGCCGGGCAGTTGGAGGCGGCGGAGTGCGCGGGCCTCTCCTGGGGGCAGTCCATCCGGCGCATCGTGCTGCCCCAGGCCCTGCGCACCGCGTTTCCGTCCCTGTCCAACTCCCTGATTGCCATGGTGAAGGACACCTCTCTGGCCTCCAACATCACGGTGACGGAGATGTTTATGGCCACTACCCGGATCGCCGCCCGGACCTGGCAGTACCTGCCTCTTTATCTGGAGGTAGGATTCATTTACCTGATGTTCTGCACCGTGCTGACAAAGCTGCAGAGCATGGGTGAGAAGAAACTGAGTGCCTATGAGTGAGGAGGGGCTGGTATGATGCTGGAAGTCAAGCAGATCCGCAAGTCTTTTGGGGACCTGGCGGTATTGAAGCAGGTCGATTTACAGGTGAACAAGGGCGATGTAGTCGCCATCCTGGGGCCCAGCGGTTCCGGCAAGACCACCCTTCTGCGGTGCCTGAATTTTCTGGAGAACGCTGACGGCGGCGAAATAGACTTTGACGGGGAACACGTTTCCCTGGGCCATGTCTCCAAAAAGGATGCGGCCCGCCTGCGGAAGAAGACGGCCTTCGTCTTTCAGAACTACAACCTGTTCCGCAACAAGACCGCCCTGGAAAATGTGACGGAGGGGCTGATCATCGGGCGGAAGATGCCCAAGGCGGAGGCCATCCAGATTGGCAGGCAGGCGCTGGAGAAGGTTGGCCTGTCCGACCGGGAGGACTACTACCCCAGCCAGCTCTCCGGCGGGCAGCAGCAGCGGGTGGCCATCGCCCGGGCCATCGCCACGGAGCCGGAGATCATATACTTCGACGAGCCCACCTCCGCCCTGGACCCGGAGCTCACCAGCGAGGTGCTGGCCGTCATGCGGACGCTGGCGGAGGAGGGCATGACCATGCTTGTGGTCACCCACGAAATGGGCTTTGCTCAGAACGTATCCAATCAAGTAGTTTTTATGGAACACGGCGTTGTGGTGGAGTCCGGCGATTCCTACTCCTTCTTCCACAGCCCCCGGGAGGGACGTACCCGTTCCTTCCTGCAGACCCTCAGCGGCCAGATTGACCTGGCCTGCTGAATCAATCACAAAAAAGGAGTGAAACGACATGAAGTTCAGAAAAGTGACTGCGCTTTTTATGGCTGCGGCCGTGTTGGGATCGGTGGGGCTCACCGGCTGTTCCTCCCAAGGTAGCGGACAGTCCTCCCAGGAGAATTCCTCCACCGGGTCGGGTGACCTGCTCGCCCAGATCCAGGAGCGTGGCGAGATCGTCATCGCCATGGAGGGCACCTGGGCACCCTGGACCTATCACGACGAGAGCGGCACTCTGGTGGGCTTTGATGTGGAGGTGGGCCAGCAAATCGCCCAGGCACTGGGCGTGGAGGCCACTTTTGTGGAGGGCGAGTGGGACGGCCTGTTGGCTGGCCTGGACGCCGGGCGCTATGATATCATGATCAACGGCGTGGACATCACCGAGGAGCGCTCCGACGCCTACGACTTCTCCGATCCCTACGCCTACAACCGCACCGCGGTCATCGTCAGCGGGGACAACACCGACATCGCCTCTATGGAAGATCTGGAGGGCAAGCGCACCGCCAACACCATCTCCAGCACCTACGCCGAGGTAGCCGAGGGGTATGGCGCGGAGGTCACCGGCGTGGACGACCTGAACCAGACCTTTGAACTGCTGCTCTCCGGCCGCATCGACGCCACGTTGAACGCCGAGGTGACCTACTACGACTACATGGAGGCCCATCCGGACGCCAACATCAAGATTGCCTGCCTGAACCCCGAGGCCACCCAGGTGGCCATCCCCTTCCGCAAGGGCGAGGAGACGGCCTCGCTGCGGGAGGCGGTCAATCAGGCTCTGGCCGATATGCGGGAGGCTGGCGCTTTGGCCGAGCTGTCCGAGAAATACTTTGGCACTGACATCACCCAACCGGCTTGATAGGCATCAAATCTATTTCATAAGAGTGCCGGAAGAATGATCCGGCATGGGCATTCCGAAGCATATCAGTTCATTTTTATACTTGGAAGTGACAGCATGACGATACAAGAGGCAAGCGAACGCTATATGATCCCCATCAAAATTCTGAAAGAGTACGAAAGCTGGGGCCTGTGCGGCGCGGTAAAGAAAGTGATGGGCGCCTGGCAGTATGATGACACGGACCTGGAGCATCTGAGTATCATCATGACACTCCATGATATCGGTTTTTCCACGGAAGAAGTGGAGATCTATATGCGGCTGCTGCTGGAGCAGGAGAACTCCGACACGGCGCGTCTGCGCATACTGAACCAGAAGCGGAGCGCCACCTTGGATGAGATCCACTTTCGGGAGCGTCAGTTGGAGCGGCTTGATTACCTGCGGCATGAGTTAAGAAAAAAGACCGATGGACAAAAGGAGTGATCAGTGTGGATACCATTCAGCTCAATCATGGGATCACAATGCCCCAGCAGGGGCTGGGCGTTTTTCAGGTGACCGACCAATCCGTCTGTAAGGAGAGCGTCCGGACCGCTTTACAGACCGGATACCGGCTCATCGACACGGCGGCCTGCTACGGCAACGAGCGGGCGGTTGGCGAGGCCGTCCGGGAGAGCGGGATCGCCCGGGAGGAGCTGTTCCTTACCTCCAAGGTCTGGATTCAGGATGCAGGGTACGACAAGACCATGCGCTCCTTTGAGAAAACCCTGAAGAACCTGGGAACGGACTATCTGGATCTTTACCTGATCCACATGCCCTATGGGGACTACCACGGAAGCTGGCGGGCCATGGAGGAGCTGCTCCGGGCCGGAAAGGTCAAGACCATCGGGGTGTGCAACTTCCTGCCCGACCGGCTCTGCGATCTAATCCTCAGCCATGAGGTGGTTCCGGCGGTGAACCAGATTGAACTGCACCCCTTCTGCCAGCAGCGGAAACTGCGGAGAATCATGGAGCAGTATCAGATCCGGCCCATGGCCTGGGCGCCCTTTGCGGAGGGCATGAACGATATTTTCCAGCATCCAGTCCTTTCCGCCATCGGGGCGCAGTACGGCAAGACACCCGCCCAGGTGGTGCTGCGGTGGCTGCGGCAGGAGGGGATCGTGGCCATTCCCAAGTCTGTCCACGCCCAGCGCATTCAGGAGAACTTCGCGGTGGACGACTTCCGGCTCTCTCCGGCGGACATGGCGCAGATCCAGGCCTTGGATCTGGGACACAGCCTCATTCTGGATGTGCCCAGCGTCACCGAAGTCTATCGGCTCCACGGCATCCAATTTGAACAGTAAAAAGGAGGACTGATCCCCATGAAAAAATGGCTCTCTCTGCTTCTGGCCCTGGCAATGGCCCTCTCCCTGGCCGCCTGCGGCAATTCTGGAACTCAAGAGAACACCTCGGAGCCGTCGGCATCCGTCAGCGGCTCCACAACAGAAGAAACGCCTGCTCCCACAGACACGGAAGCGCCCGCAGAAGAACCGGCCGAGGAGCCGTCGGAGGAACCTGCCGAGAGTGAAACACCCACTGCAGGAGATTCCAGTTCCGTGCTGATCGCCTACTTCTCCTGGTCCGGCAACACGGAGCAGGTGGCGCAGATCATCCAGCAGGAGATGGGCGGAGACCTGTTTGAGATCGCCCCGGCGACTGCATACACAGATGATTACAACGAACTTCTGGACATCGCCCAGCAGGAACAGTCGGACAACGCCCGGCCGGAATTGGCAGGCCAAGTGGAGAACTGGGACCAGTACGACACGATTTTTGTGGGCTATCCCAACTGGTGGAGCGACGCGCCCATGGCGGTCTACACCTTCCTGGAGTCCTATGACTGGGACGGAAAGACGCTGGTTCCCTTCAACACCAGCGCCAGCGGCGGTTTTGGCAGAAGCCTGTCGGGGCTGGAGGAGAGTGCCTCTGGAGCCACAATCCTGGATGGCCTCTCCTTGACGAACCCGACCATCAACAATAAGGCCCGGACTATCGAGATGACCAAGAAGTTTGAGAAAGCCGCCAGCCGCTTCGATTCGGACAAGTACAAGGCGCTCCAGGAAGCCAGCAAGAACTATCCAGCCTACAGGTTGTTGTCAAGACCGGCACCGCCAAGGGTAAATATTCAAGCGGTAAAGGCGGCAAGAGTTATGTGCACTGTTTGATGCCAGAAGACTTCCGGACACTGGTCTCTGAGATTCCTGGCGCGCCCCAACCGGCTAGGCATCGGTCTGTGCCGGCTCCACCCGCATCTGCAGTTCGGTGACGTACTCCTCCTCCAGATTGGTATCGTGGGCGTCCACCCGGTAGAGCTCCAGCGGCGGGCCGGCCGGGCGGCGGCCGGCCGACTCCGCTCCGGCCAGAAGTGCACGGTAGTGTTCCTCCAGCCGGTCGTAGGGGCCCCGGTAGTAGAGACGGACATACTCCCCGGCGGGGAGCACGTCGTCATGGGGGAGGCCAGGCTCGGTCAAGAAAAACACCCGGGAGAAGTGGTTATAGATGCCCCTGGCCAAGCTGTCCTCGTCCACCGCCGCCCCCATGCACTGGCTGCCGATCACCTTCAGGTAGTCTTGGTGCCGCTGCTCCAGCTTTTTGAGCAGGAAGTCGATCTCCTTCTCCAGAATAATATCCTTTTCCAGGAATACATAGGGGCGTTCCGCCTCCTGCACCAGTTCCACCCGGCCGGCCGCCGCATTCCGATACAGCTCCAGCCGGGAGCGGCGGTTCTGCGCCTCCCTCAGGGCCGCCTCCAGCTCCGCCATGCGGCGGCGGAGCAGTTCTTCCTCCCGATCCAGCAGGGTGAGGGTCTCGCCCACCGACCGTCGCTCCAGATAGGCCCGGATGGAACGGGTGGGAATGCCCAGCTCCCGGAGGGAGCGGATGATGTTGAGGGTGCATACGTCCTGGATGCCGTACATACGGTAACGGTTCTCCCCACGGACCGGATGGAGCAGCCCCTTCTCCTCATAGTAGCGCAGCGTGTCGGGGCAGAGGTCGAAAAGCTTGGCCAGCTCGTGGATCTGATAAAACTGTTTCAAAATTTTTCCCTCCAGCTCTTGACTTTCGGATATTACGAGGGTTTAAGATAGAGACAGCAGAGGAGGTTTTACCCTTGAATCTAGTCAAGAAGTTTTTCAAGTTCACCATCCCGTCCATTGTCTCCATGTGGATCTTCTCCCTCTACTCCATGGTAGACGGCATCTTCGTCTCCTGGGGCGTGGGAGAGCACGCCCTGACGGCGGTCAACCTGTCCCTGCCCTTTGTGTCGTTGATCTTCACCCTGGGCATCCTGCTGGCCACCGGCACCTCCACCATCCTGTCCATCGCCCTGGGGCAGGGGGATGTGGAGAAGGCGCGCAACTATTTCAACCAGAACCTGTTTGTGGTCATCGTCACCACCGTGATCCTGTCGGTCATCGTCCTGCTCAATCTGGACTGGGTGGCGCATTTCCTGGGCTCCGCCCCGGAGAACCACCACCTGGTGAAGGAGTATGTGGGTGTCATCGCCGCCTTCTCCGTGTTTTTCACGGTGTCCTATAACCTGGAGGTACAGGTCAAGGCCGACGGCGCCCCCCATGTGAGCATCATCGGCGTCACCTCCTGCGGCCTGATGAACGTGCTGCTGGACTATATTTTCGTCATGCACTTCCACTGGGGGGTGTGGGGCGCGGCCCTGGCCACCGGCCTGTCTCAGGCCACGTCCACCCTGGTGTTTGTGGTCTACTTCCTGACCCACCGCTACCCCCTGCGGTTTGGTAAATTCAAGCCAGACTTCGGGGCCTACCGCCGCATCATCCCCTTGGGCACTGCCGACGGCCTGAGCGAGCTGTCCAACGGCTTCGTCATGTTCCTGTTCAACCACATCATCCAGCGGGTCATCGGCCTGGACGCCCTGGTGTCCTACACCATCATCGGCTACGTGAACACCCTGGTGATCAACTGCATGATCGGCATTGCCCACGGCATCCAGCCCCTGTCCAGCTTCCACCTGGGGGCGGGGGAGCGGCACATGTGCCACAAGTTCCTCGCCTTCGGCGTGCGCACCGCCGCCGTGTTCGCGGTGATCTTCTTCGCGGGCTGTCAGCTGCTGGCCGCTCCGATTGTGGGCATGTTCCTGGAGCATGACAGCGCCCTCTTCGCCAGCTCGGTGTCCGCCCTGCGGCTCTATTCCTTCGCGTTCCTGCTGGTGGGCTTCAACGTGGTGGTGTCCGGATTCTTCACCGCCATGGAGCATCCGTTCCCCTCCCTGACCATCTCCTTCGGCCGGGGCCTGGTACTCATCGCCGGGTGCCTGCTGGTGCTCTCCTCCCTCTTTGGTGCTACCGGTATCTGGCTCTCCCCCCTGGCGTCCGAGGCCATCTGCCTGGTGTCCACGGTCTTCTTCCTGGTGCGGTATTTCCGCCGCGTCCGGCAGGAGGACGTGGAAAAGGAACGGACCCCGGAGACGGAACCGCTGGCATAACCCTCCCCCTGTGAAAACGGCGCATGGCTGAGGCCATGCGCCGTTTTGCTGTGTCAGGTATCCAGGAAGTACCGCTCCACCGCCATAGCCACGCCGGCCTCCGTGTTAGAGCCGGTGACATAGCGCGCGGCGGCCTTGGCCTGGTCTGTGGCGTTGGCCATGGCAAAAGACCAGCCCGCCCAAGAGAGCAGCTCCAGATCGTTGCCCGCGTCGCCGAAGGCCATGACCTGGTCCGCCGACCAACCCCGCCGGGCGCACAGACCCTGTACCGCCGCCCCCTTGTTGACGCCGGGGGCGGTGAGCTCCAGATTGCCGGGGAAGGCGGAGGCAGTAGTCATAGGGCCGCAGGCGAGCACCCGTTCCGTCACGGCGGCCCTGCGCTCCTCCGGGATGCGGTAGATGTGAAACTTCTCTACCGCCCTGCCATCCAGGGCGGCCTCCAGATCCTCCGGCAGGAGAGTGTGGCGGCGCAGCACTCCCTGAAACTGGGGGGACAGGGCGCACGCCAGCACAGAGGGGAACCGGTTCCGCTGAATTACGTTCTCCCCCTCGCAGTAGACCTCAAAGGGGAGCTGTTCCTCCAGCAGCACCCGCACCAGACGCCGCCAGGTGGTCTCCTCCAGACAATTGCGGTAGAGCCACTCGCCGGTCGCCACGTCCAGCACGGCGGCGCCGTTGGAGAGCACGGCATAGCGTACCACCTCCACCTGGTCGGCCACCTCCCGCAGCAGGCTCCAGCCCCGGCCGCTGGCGATGGCCACGGCGGCCCCCTGCTCCGACGCCGCCCGCAGGGCGCGGATGTTGCGCGCCGGCACGGTGGCGTGGTCGTCGTCCAGCAGGGTGCCGTCCATGTCCAGGCAGATGAGTCTGATATCCGTCACTTTTTCAGCTTCAGGGCGTGGCGCACCTTGTCCGCGATGCCGGCGGGGGTGAGGCCGTAGGCCGCCAGCACATCCTGGGCCTTGCCGGAGCGGCCGAACACGTCCTCCACGCCGTGGCGCACCACGGGCACCGGATGGTGCTCCGCCAGGAACTCCGCCACCGCGGAGCCCAGGCCGCCCACGGTGGTGGCCTCCTCGGTGGTGACGATGCAGCCCGTCTCCAGGGCGGCCTTGAGCACCAGCTCCCCGTCCAGGGGCTTGATGGTGTGCATGTCCAGTACCCGCACGTCGATGCCCTCGGCGGCCAGGGCCTCCGCCGCCTGGAGGGCCATCTGCACCATCATGCCGGTGGCGATCACCGTCACGTCGGTGCCGGGCCGCAGGGTGACGCCCTGGCCCAGATGGAAGGAATAGCCGGGGATGGCGTCGGTGACGCTCTCCACCGCCAGGCGGCCCAGCCGGAGATAGGCGGGGCCGTCGTAGTCCAGCAGGGCCTTTACCGCCTGGCGCATCTCCGGGGCGTCACAGGGGGAGACCACCAGCATGCCGGGGATGGCCCGCATGATAGCGTAGTCCTCGATGCACTGATGGGTGGCGCCGTCCTCGCCCACGGACAGGCCGCCGTGGGAGCCCACAACCTTCACGTTGAGACGGGGGTAGGCGATGGAGTTGCGCACCTGCTCCCAGGCGCGGCCGGTGGCGAACATGGCGAAGCTGTTGGCAAAGGGCATCTTGCCGCAGGTGGCCAGGCCGGCGGCCACGCCCATCATGTTGGCCTCGGCGATGCCCATATTGTAAAAGCGCTCCGGGTGGGCCTTGGCAAAGCCCTTGGTCATGGTGGAGCCGGACAGGTCGGCGTCCAGCACCACCAGCTGGGGGTACTCCTCCGCCAGTGCCGCCAGGGCCTCGCCGTAGGCGGCGCGGGTTGCGATTTTCTCTGCCATGCTTACTTCCCCTCCAGTTCCGCGATTCTGGCGGCCAGCTCCGCCCGGGCCTTCTCAAACTGCTCGTCGTTGGGGGCCTTGCCGTGCCAGCCGTAGTCCCCCTCCATGAAGGACACGCCCCTGCCCTTCACCGTCCTGGCCAGGAGCACGGTGGGCATGCCCTTGCAGGCCGCCGCGGCGGCAAAGGCGTCCTCCAGGGCCTGGAAGTCGTGGCCGTCCACGGGGATCACGTTCCAGTTGAAGGCCGCGAACTTCTTGTCCAATGGCTCGGAGGGCATTACGTCCGCCGTGGCCCCGTCGATCTGCAGGCCGTTCACGTCCACGATGGCGCACAGGTTGTCCAGGCGGTACTTGGCCGCCGCCATGGCGGCCTCCCATACCTGGCCCTCCTCGATCTCGCCGTCGCCCAGCAGGGTGTACACCCGGTAATCCCGGCCGTCGGCCTTGCCCGCCAGGGCCATGCCCACGGCGGCGGAGATGCCCTGGCCCAGGCTGCCGGTGGACATGTCCACGCCGGGCACGTGGTGCATCTCCGCGTGGCCGGACATCTGCCCGTCAATGCGGCGGAACTCCTTCAGCCGCTCCACGGGGAAGAAGCCCCGCTGGGCCAGCGTGGGGTAGAGGGCGGGGGTGCAGTGGCCCTTGGAGAGCACAAAGCGATCCCGGGCGGGGTCGCGGGGCTGCTCCGGGTTCACCTGCATCACCCGGAAGTAGAGCTCTGTCAGGATGTCCATGGCGGACAGGGAGCCGCCGATGTGGCCCGACGCCGCCCGATGTACCATCTCCATCGCCAGCAGCCGGCTCCTGGCCGCGGTCAGGGCCAGGTCGTGCATGTTCGTCTGTTCCATCCGATTCACCTTTCCGTTTTTTCCGGCCCGTGGGCCGGACATTTTCCCAAACTCTAGTATATCCTACCAAACCCGCCGTTTCAACTGTTGGCCGAGAAAAAATCCCACGAAAAAAGGCCCGCGCCGCCGGCCGGATGCCGCAGAGTGCCAAAGGGGCCGGGCCAGGGGACAAAGAAAGCCCTCCGAAAAGCCTGTAGGCCTTTTCGGAGGGCTTGGGTTGTCAATAAACCCTCCAGCCGAAGGATTCGGAGGGAAGGATAGTGTGAAAGGGAACCGTCAGGGTTCCCTTTCGCGTTGGATCAAACAACTTTTTGAAACTTTTTTGAAGTTTCAAAAAGTTCATCAGCCTGTCGAAAAAACTTTTTCGACAGGCTGAGCCCTCCGGAAAGCCTGTAAGCCTTTTCGGAGGGCTGCCGGGTCTATGCCTTTTTCCGGTACTCGATGTGCAGGGAGCCGCGGCCCAGGGGGATGTTCAGGGCCTCGGGCAGGGAGACGGGGCGGGCGGAGGCCGCCACGGCATCCCGCACCAGGGCGTCCATGCGGAACACCGACAGGAGCACCCCGGCCAGGGCCGCGTCCACCAGCAGGAAGGTGACGCCGTAGGACAGGAAGGGGAGGGAGAGAACCCCAAGCGGCCACCAGCCCAGGTTGTAGAGCCAGTAGATAACGGCCTGGAACAGCAGGGGGCAGAGGGCGGCCAGGGCCGTCAGCTTCCCGGTGCGGCTGCGCAGGCGGAAGATCCGCCGGAGCAGGAGGGCGGCAAGCAGGATGATGCCGGCCGCGGCCGCCCAGAATACCCACCGGCCCAGCCCCTGGGAGACCTCGGCCAGAAGCAGGTCAGGAGAGGTATAGGTGACCTCACCGGCGCGCAGATGGGCATACCACCAGCCGTAACCGAGGGGATCCAGCGCCGGGTTCCAGAACGCAGCCATGCGCATCTGGGTGTAATCGCTCCGTGCCAGCCAGCACCCCATCCCCAGAGCCGCCGCCAGGGTGGGCCCCAGAGCGGCCAGGGCGTTCCACCGGCGCTTTCCCCGGAACCAGCCCAGCCGGACGGCGTAGAACAGTACAACCAGCATACCGCCTATACTCACCAGCCAGGCGGTGAGGTTGGGGATCAGAAGGGTTGCAGAGGGGAGCGCCAGCGAGGCGATGCCGCAGAGGAGTGCAGCCAGAGGGCCCTTTCCGCGCAGGGTAACCAGCAGAGCGGCAAAAGGTACAGGCAGGAGCAGGACGGGGTAGACAAGAAGATAGTAGACGGGCAGAGTCCACCAATCCCTCAGCCAGGTGGACGGTATCAAAAGAAAACTCAGACAGAGGACGGCCATTGCCGCTGCCGGCACCCACCTGCGGCGGAAGAGGAGGGTGTAGTCAGAAAACCAGAGGCACACCAGCACCCCCGCGGCCAGCGCCAGCCCCAGGGCCTGCCGCCGGAAATAGTAGACGGAGGGCTCATCGCCGATGATTTGATAGGCCAGCAGCTGAAGCGCCAGCCCGACGCCCAGCAGCACCGCCACCGTCAGCGCCAGCCGCCAGCAGCTCCGGGGCCGGTGGAGCCGGTCCAGCTCCCGGCCCACCTCCTCCGGCTCTCCCATCTCGGCCACGGCGGCGGCCAGGGCCTCGCCGGGGCTCTGCCCCTCCGCCTCAAAGGCGGCGGCCTGGTCGGCGATGTGGTCGGACAGCTCCCGCAGCAGGGGCCGCCTCGCCCGCTTCCAGCGGATCTGGGCTCCCACCGCCTCCAGATATTCGCTCAAACGATCACGCGCCACAGCAGTCACCCCCCTCCAGCACGCCACGCACCGCGTCGACGTAGGTGTACCACTCCGCCCGCTGTCCGGCCAGGGCCTCCCGGCCCTCCCGGGTGATGGAATAGGTGCGCCGGGTGCGACCGTTGACCGTGCCGTCGCTGGAGGTCACCCAGCCCTGGGCCTCCAGCGTGTGGAGCAGGGGATAGAGGGTGCCCGCCTTCAGGTGGAAGATCTCTTTGGACTGGGCCCGCAGGGCCTCCACCATCTCATAGCCGTACATGTCCCTGTGCTCCAGCAGGGCCAGCAGCAGCATGCCCGTGCCGCCGGGGGCGCCCCGCCCGTCGGATTTTGCCATATGCCTCACCTCAATAGATAGATGATCTATGTATCATTATAGATAGATCATCTATCTATGTCAAGAGGCAGTTTGGCCGTCAGCTCCGGCGGGCGGCCCGCCGCTCCCAGACCGCGCCCGCCCAGGCCGCTGCCAGATAGAACAGCAGCAGGAGCAGGGGCCAGTAATAGCTCAGGAAAATGTGGTAGGGGAACAGATGGGATGCCAGCCTGTCCAGCCCGAAGGAGAGGGCCCAGGCCGCCAGCACCACAAAGGGGCGGCGGCGGTACCCGCCCCAGGGCAGGGGGAACAGGGCGATCACCAGAACGCTGTAACAAAAAAAGTCGGGGAAGGGGTAGTAGAAAGGGGCGGTGGACGTGCGGATCCACACCAGATGAAACAGTGGAGGCAGCAGTGCGACAGCCCGCACAACTGCAAACAGCCCCACAGCCAGGCCCAGCCGCAGGAGGGCGGGCCGGTCAAACCGCCTCCAGGCGGCCCTGACTGCCAAACCGAGGAACAGGAGCAGCGGGAGAAGGAGCAGCCAGTCCAGGAGTATATAAGAGGGCGGGTAGGCGCGGTAGACAGCGGGAATCAGAACGTTCCACGGGGAAAGAATCGAGGTGACTTGGAAATAGACCACCAGGAACATCCAGAAGCTCAGGCCCAGACAGAGCCCCAGGTGTTCCTGTACATGCCAGCACAGCAGCCCGGCCAGCACCAGCCACAGGGTGAGGTAGATCAGCAGGGTGGTGCAGAACAGAAGGGAGCCCACCCCGCCGCACACCAGCAGCGCGATGGCGGCGATTCGCCGCCCCCCTGCGGGGCCGGAGGCCGGGCGGGGCCGCTCCAGCCGGCCCGCCGGGGCGGGGGCGGCCTCCCCCTTCACCAGCTCGTCCAGGGTGAGGCCGAAGAGCTCCCCCAGCTTCACCAGCTTGTCCAGCTCCGGCACGCTGGTGTTGTTCTCCCACTTGGACACCGACTGCCGGGACACCCCCAGCGCGTCGGCCACCTCCCCCTGGGAGAGATTGCGCGCCTTGCGGAGCTGATAGAGCCGCTCACCCAGATCCATGGCGAAACCACCTTCCTTTCCTCACCAGTGTACCAGAAAGCGGGGAAACTGTCGAGCAACCGGCCTTGAAAATGGCGCAACCAGCGGTTGCACCGGGAACTGCGGGCAGAAAAGGGGGCGGCGGACTTCAGTCCGCCGCCCGGTGGATAGGAGAGAGAAGGAGGATTACATAGAGGTATAGCCGCCGTCCACGGGTACCATGACGCCGTTGACGTAGCTGGAGGAGGGGGAGGCCAGAAAGATGGCGGTGGTATCCAGCTCGCCCTCTCTGCCGTAGCGCTCCATGGGGATGGCACCCTTGGCGTACTCCTTGAACCAGTCGGTGTCCAGGGTGTCCTTGGTCAGCGGCGTCCAGAAGTAGCCGGGGCAGATGGCGTTGACGGTGATGCCGTACTTGCCCCACTCGCAGGCCAGGGCCCGGGTCAGGTTTACCACGCCGCCCTTGGCCGCGTGATAGGGGGAGGCGGGGGCGATCTTGTTGCCCACCAGGCCGTACATGGAGGCGATGTTGATGATGCGGCCGTACTTGGCGGGGATCATGGCGGCCCTGGCAACCTCCCGGGCCATCTTGAAGGTGCCGAACAGGTCGATGTTCAGCTCGTTGCTGAACTGGTCGTCGGTGATCTCCTCGGCGGGGGCCACGGCGCCGGTGCCGGCGTTGTTGATCAGGATGTCGATGCGGCCGAAGTGATCCATCACGGCCTTCACCGCGTCCTGCACCATCTGGGTGTCGGTGATGTCGCAGCGGACGGCCAGGGTCTCCACCCCATAGGTGTCGTGGAGCTCCTTGGCCACGGCGTCGATTTTCTCCTGGCGGCGGGCCAGGGCCACAATTTTGCACCCCTGGTTGGCAAGGGCGTGGGCCATCTGGACGCCCAGGCCGGTGGAGCAGCCGGTGACCACCGCCACCTGGCCGGTGAGATCAAAATAGGATTTCATGGAAAGGACTCCTTTCTTAGGGAAATATAACTTTGTTCAATTATTTATACTAAATAGTATACTTAATATGATCAAAGTATAATCCTGCGGAGCGGCTCTGTCAATGGGGAGAGTCTACGGAAAACAAGCCCTGAATTTGGAGATTTTGTCAGATACCAAAAAGTCCGTACCCCTCTTTTGGGGTACGGACTTTTTGAAGCGGCTTACAGGGTTTCCAGCAGGAACCGCCCGATGCTCTCCATGGCCTCGGTGGCCTTTTTCATGGGGAACATCTGGAACACGTGCCACAGCTCCGTCCACACCTCCAGCCGGCAGGGCACCGCCGCCTGCACCAGCCGATCCCGCAGGCGGATGGAGTCGGACAGCAGGATCTCGTTGGTGCCCGCCTGGATCAGGGTGGGGGGGAAGCCGGACAGATCGGCGAACAGGGGGGACAGGCAGGGATCTGACCAGTCCCGGCCGTGGGCGTAGGCGTCCCGCACGGCGTGGATATAGTTGAGGGTAAGCACCGGGTCGATGTCGGCCCGCTCCTGGTAGGACTTGCCGCTGGCGGTCATGTCCGTCCAGGGGGAGAGGAGGATCAGGGCCCGGGGGAGCCGCCGCCCGGCGTTCTTGAGCAGGTGGGTGAGCACCAGGGCCAGGTTGCCCCCGGCGGAGTCCCCGGCCACCACCACGTCCCGGGCACCGTAGCCCTGGTACATCAGATAGTCCCAGGCCTTCATGGCGTCCTCCACGGCGGCGGGATAGGGGTTCTCCGGGGCCAGCCGGTACTCGAAGGAGAGCACCTGCCAGCCGGTGACGTTGGCCAGCTTGGAGGCCAGAATCCGGGAATAGCCCAGGTTGCCGCTGGTATACCCGCCGCCGTGGCAGTACAGCACCGCCCGCCGCCGGTCGTGCCCCCGGTGGGGGCGCACCCAGGCGCAGTTCATGCCCTCCAGCTGGAAGGGCTCCCAGCTCATGCCCGCCATGGGGGCCACCAGGCGGCCCAGCAGCTCCTGCCCCCGGCGCTGCTTCTCCAGATCCTCCACGTCCATGACCTCTGGCGTGGTGGCGGTGTGGACGGCCTTCAGCGCCCGCAGGAAGGGGGCCAGGCGGCGCTTCTCGTCGTCCTGGCGCTGCTCCGGCGTGCGGCGGGTCAGCTTCATACGGATGGGATCCTGTTCCATAGGGCAGTCCTCCTTGTCTGTGTCGGGTATTATAGCATGCCCATGGGAAAAAGAAAAGACCCGTCGCAGAAGATGCGGCGGGTCCGAGGCCGTCGATAGACCATCCTGCTGAAGGATTCGGAGGGAAGGATAGTGTGAAAGGGAACCGTCAGGGTTCCCTTTCGCGTTGGATCAAACAACTTTTTGAAACTTCAAAAAAGTTTCAAAAAGTTTAGCAGCCTGTCGAAAAGACTTTTCGACAGGCTGAGACCCGCCGCAGAAGATGCGGCGGGTCTCAGCCGGCTTACAGATCGTTGCGGCACAGATCCTCCAGGGACTCCCGGCGGACGGCCACGTAGGACTCGCTGCCGCCCCGCAGCATGACGATGGGGGGGCGGGGCAGGCGGTTGTAGTTGGACGCCATGGAGTAGTTGTAGGCGCCGGTGGTGCACACCGCCAGGATATCCCCCCGGCCCACGCTCTCGGGCAGGGAGACGTGCTCCTGGATGATGTCGCCGCTCTCGCAGCAGCGGCCCACCACCGAGCACGCAAAGGTGCGAGGCTCGCCCATCCGGCCGGCAGGCAGGCAGGTGTAGTCCGCCTTGTACAGGGCGAAGCGGGGGTTGTCCGGCATGCCGCCGTCGATGGAGACATAGTTCTTGTAGCCGGGGATCTGCTTCACCGTGCCCACGGTGTAGAGAGTGAGGCCGGCGTCCGCCACAATGCTGCGGCCGGGCTCCATGTGGATCTCCGGCAGGGCGATGCCCAGCCGCTCGCAGGCCCCCTTGGCCGCGGCGGCCACCTGGCCCACCTTGGTGTCCACATCCAGATAGGGGTCGCTCTCCACGTAGCGCACGCCGTAGCCGCCGCCCAGATCCAGCTGCCGGGTCACAAAGCCGTGCTTTTTTTCCATATCGGCGATGAATTCCAGCATGATCACCGCCGCCCGCTCAAACACGTCCTCGGCAAAGACCTGGGAGCCCACGTGGCAGTGGAAGCCCACCAGCTCCACATGGGGCTGCCCCAGGGTGTAGACGGTGATCTCCTCAGCCTGGCCGGTCTCGATGGCGCTGCCGAACTTGGAGTCCACCTTGCCGGTGGAGATGGCCTCGTAGGTGTGGGGGTCGATGCCGGGGGTGAGGCGGAGCAGCACCTTCTGCCGGATGCCTCTGCGGGCGGCCTCGGCCTCGATGGCCTTGATCTCCTCCACATTGTCGGCCACGAAGTATCCGATGCCGTGCTCCATGCTGTAGCGGATGTCCTCGTCAGTCTTGTTGTTGCTGTGGAAGTAGGCCTGGCCCAGGTCATAGCCCGCCTGGAGGGCGGTGTAGATCTCGCCGGAGGACACCACGTCGATGCCCATACCCTCCTCCTTCATGATCTCATAGATGCGCTTGAAGGAGTTGGCCTTGCTGGCATACAGGGGGCGGGCGCCGGGGCCGAAGTGCTTGCGGAAGGCCTGGGTGTACACCCGGCAGTTGTGCCGGATCCGATCCTCGTCCATCAGGTAGAGGGGGGTGCCGTACTGCTTGGCCAGCTCCACGGTGTCCTGCCCGGCGAAGAGCAGGTGTCCGCTGGGGGAGACGGTGAGGTTGTCGCAGATCATGCTGCACGTCCTTTCTGAGTTCGGCCGGGGGCGTTGTCCGCCCCCGGCCGTTTCCTTGGTAGAGTGGAAATTACTTGGCGGCCTTGGCGCTCTTGGCGGCGATGGCCTTGTCCAGCCAGTCCTTGCCGTCAGTGATGCGGGCCACGATGTAGGAGACCACGTAGTCGCCGGAGGAGTTGATCATGGTGGCGGGGGGATCCACCAGGTTGCCGATGGCCACCAGGATGGGGAAGGCGATTTCAATCTGCTGGGGGAAGAAGATGGTGCAGATGATATACTCGCCGATGTAGCCGCCGCCGGGCACGCCGGACATGCCCACGGAGGACAGCACCGCCACGGCCACCACGGCGGGCAGCATGCTCCAGCTCATGTCAGCGCCCATGGCGCCCAGCACGAAGGCGATCTTCAGCACGCAGGAGAAGCAGGAGCCGTCCATGTGCATGGTGGCGCCCATGGGGATGACCATGTCGGCCACGTCCTTGGGGATGCCGGTGTCCTCCGCCTCCTTCAGGTTGGTGGGGATGGTGGCGGTGGAGGAGCAGGTGCCCAGGGACATGAGGGCGGGACGGGCGATATGCCGGAACATGGTCTTGATGCCGTGCTTGCCGCCGCCCAGATAGGCGAAGATGGGGAAGGCGGTGAAGATGTAGATGAAGCACAGGGGGTAGTACACAATCAGGGCGCGGCCGTAGGCGGCGGTCACCTGAGAGCCGTAGGTGGCCACCAGGTCGGCGAAGATGGCGAAGAAGGCGATGGGGGCGTAGTAGGTGATGATCTGCACGAAGGACATCATCACCTCGGTCAGGCCGTTGAGGAACTTGCCGATGATGTGGTCGGGGCCGCCCACCAGGTTGGTGGCAAAGCCGAAGAAGATGGAGAACACGATCAGGGGCAGCATGGCGCTGCGGCTGAGAAGGCCCACAAAGTCGTCGGTGGTGAAGAAGTTGACGATCATGTCGGCGATGGAGGCGTGCTCACCCATGGCCTCGCTGGTGAAGTCATGCCAAGGCTCCAGCACCGGGGGGAAGATTTTCATGATGACGAACATGATCACAGCGGCGATGGCGCCGGTGACCACGAAGGTGATCACCGTGGTGCCCATGATCTTGCCGGCCCGCTTGCGGCTGCGCACGCTGGCCACGGAGTTGGCGATGGACGCGAACACCAGAGGCACCACCACGCAGAACATCATGTTGATGAACACGGTGCCCAGGGGGGCGATGAGGGTGCCGAAGCTGGGGGCCACAAAGCCCACGATGCAGCCCGCCACCATGGAGCCCAGCATGAGAGCCAGGAACCGGTAGTTTTTCATCACAGCAGATTTGTCCATAACAATACCTCTCTTTCTTCAAAACCCTTGCCAAAGGATACAAGAAAAGGACGAAAGCGTACTCTCCCCCCCGGAGACAGAACGCCTTCGTCCTAAACTATGAGCCATAGTATAGTACCGAAAGGCGCCCTTGTCAAGCGCGGGAATCAAACCGGGCGGAGAGGCGTGTCATCCCTCTCCCGGGCCGCCGGGCCGGCTGCGCAGTCTCCCCCCTCTCCTGGATTCGTATCCGTCCGCGGCGGCCGTATTGCTCAAAGGGCGAGCTCCTCGTCGGTGACCTCTCCCTTGGCAACCACGTTGGTGGGGCCGGTGAGGAGGAGCCTCTCCACAGCTCCGTCCCGCACCTCCACATCGATGACCAGCTCGCCGCCGGTCATCTGCACATGCACATCCCGGCCGTCGGACTTTCCCTGGAGGGTGAGCACCGTGACCACCGAGCCGGTTCCCGTGCCGCAGGCGTGGGTGAAGTCCTCCACGCCCCGCTCATAGGTGCGCTCCCAGATCTGCCCCGGGCCCTCCACCTCATAGAAGTTTACGTTGGCGCCCTTGGGAAATGCCGGGTGATGGCACAGTTTTCTGCCCAGCTCAAAAAGTTCCTGCTCCGGGAAGCGCCGGAGTCCGGAAATCGGAACTACCGCGTGGGGCAGGCCGGGACTGCCCAGCTCGATATAGGAGCAGGGATAGGTCACGCCGTCCACCTCCACCGGGTAGTCCAGCCTGAGCACCGTGGGGCTGTTGAGCTGAACCCTGTACTGGCGCCTGGTCATCCGCCAGCCGGTGACCAGGCCCGCGGTGGTCTGCACCCGCTGTACCTCCCCGGCCAGGCCGTTGTCGCAGCCGTAGCGGCAGATGCACCGGGCGCCGTTGCCGCACATCTCGCCCACGCTGCCGTCGGAGTTGAAAAACAGCATCCGGTAATCGGCGTCCGTGGTGGGCTTCTCCACGATCATCAGCCCGTCGGCGCCGATGGACATGCGGCGGTCGCACAGCCGCCGGGCCAGGGCGGGGAAGGACTCGGCGGGAAGCCCCTCCACCATATTGTTGAGGATGATGAAATCATTCCCCGCGCCGTTCATTTTCCAAAACTGCATGGCAGGAACCCTCCTGTTCGACTGATTCTGCCAGAATAAAGAGCAAGAACGGTGCCACACCCGGGCGGCGGCGGATTTTCGCCGAATGGCACAAATAGCATGCCCCAAATTTCATAACTCTTCCAAAAAAGACCGGGAGAACGGGGGCGGAGGGCCCGGAACCGGAGAAAAAAGCGGAAAGGGAGTTCGGGTTTCCGAACTCCCTTTCCGGGAAACCGGACAAGCCCTAGGAGATCTGGTACTCCTTCAGCTTGCCGTAGAACACGGTTTTGGACAGGCCCAGCAGCTTCATGGCCTGGCTCCGGCTGCCGCCGCACTGGGCCAGAGTCTGGCGGAGGATCCGCTTCTCCTCCTGCTTCAGCCGCTCCCGCAGGGTGAGCTGGACGGGCTGGCTCTCCACGCAGATGTGCTCGGCATAGATGAGCTCCGACTCGGAGAGGGCCACAGCCCGCTCCAGCACGTTCTCCAGCTCCCGGATGTTGCCGGGCCAGTTGTAGGAGAGCAGCTTGTCGAAGGCCTCGCCGGACAGGCTCTTGGGGGGCACGCCGTACTTCTGGGGGATCTTCTCCATCAGCCGGTCGATGAGGAAGCAGATGTCCTCCGGGCAGCTGCGCAGGGGCGGCAGCTCCACGGAGAAGGCGCTGAGCCGGTAGTAGAGATCCTGCCGGAACCGGCCGGCGGCCACCTCCGCCTTCAGATCCCGGTTGGTGGCGGCCAGGATGCGCACATCCACCGGGATGGTGCGGGTGGAGCCCACCCGCACCACCACCTTGTTCTGGATCACATTGAGCAGCTTGGCCTGGATGTGGAGGGGGATCTCGCCGATCTCGTCCAGAAAGATGGTGCCGCCGTCGGCGGCCTCAAAGAAGCCGGCCTTGCCCCGGGGATTGGCCCCGGTGAAGGCGCCCCCCACGTAGCCGAACATCTCGCTCTCAAAAAGGGTGGGGGAGAGGGTGGAGCAGTCCACCGGCACGTAGGGGCCCTTCCGGGGCTGGGCCCGAGCGATGGTCTGGGCCAGGAAGGACTTTCCGGTGCCGCTCTCGCCGGTGATCAGGATATTGCAGTCCAGCTGGGACAGCTTGTAGGCCAGGTGGCGCACCGCGGCCGCGGTGGTGCCGAAGCCGAAGAGCTCGGCAAAGGGGGCCTCCTGGGGCGCCTCGCTGCGGGCGCTCTCCCGGTAGGTGCGCTCGGCGGACTTGATGGCGTTGTTGCGCTCCAGAATGGTGGTGTGGATGTCTTCGATGCTGCGGAACTTGACGATCACCTCGTCGGGCAGGCCGTCCGCCCCGGGGACGGGGAGGAGGGAGGCCACCAGCTCGTAGCCGTTGATCTCGTACTCGGCGTCCTCATACCGGGGCACCTGGCCGCTGAAAATCCGGGCCAGATGGCGCTCAAACCGCTCCCCCTCAAAGAACTCCCGGAAGTGGTAGCCCACCACCTTCATCTCCAGGCCGGGGCGCTTTTCAATGTAGGCCCCGCCCCGGAGCAGGCAGCCCGCGCCCTCCTTCCGGGCGGAGTAGCCCTTTTCCTCCCAGAACTTCACCCGGCCGGTGCCGCGCTCCAGCGCCACCAGCTGGCCGATGCACTGAAAGTAGTCGATGGAATAGGTGGTGTCCCTCACCTGGACGGACACGGTGTGGGGCTCGATGGAGAGCCGGAGGGGGATCCCGTCCCAGACGGTCTCCAGCTGGAGGCTCTCCGCGTCCTGGCCGGGGAGGAACTTGTAGACCGGCCGCTGCCCGGGGTCGTCGAAGGCCCCCACGGCCACCAGCCGGTCTCCGGTGCGCAGCCTGGGCTCCCGGATGCCGATGCGCTCCAGATCCTCCGGCCGCAGTTCCCCGTCGTCGGCGCCGATTTCGGTGTCGGCCACCAGAACCAGATCCCCCGGCTCCAGGCGGCCGGCGGGGTGGGAGTGCTGGCTGTGGTTATACAGGCCAAAGCGGTTTTTGGCCTGCTGGTTGATGTGGGTGATGATCCCCTCCCGGTCCAGGGTGAAGATGGCGTGGGAGGAGGTATCCAGAAGACTCTGCAGAAGCTCCATAGGCGGACTCCTTTCCGTACAGTGCGGGGCCTCCCCTATTTTACTAAAGAACGGCGGGGATGTAAATACGGCAGCCCGACAAACCGGCACAGGCCGATCATCCCTGGGACATCTTATACGCCGGCGCAATACCCCTATAAAAAGGACATATAAGCGGCGGCGGGGAAAGCATGCTATAATGGGAAAAACGGCGCTTCTGCGCCGGACTGACCATTTAAGGGGGAAGTGCAATGGCGATCCAAGGAATTTTTGGCCCCATCGACCCGGCGGAGCTGGGGCAGACCCTGATACACGAGCATCTGACCTGCGCGGATTGGTCTATGCGGATGAACTTCGGCGGGAAGTTCTTCGACTTTGACCAGGTGGCGGCCATGGCGGAGGGCCAGCTGAACAAGGCCAAGGCCCTGGGTGTGCGCACCGTGGTGGACGGCACCCCCATCAACCTGGGGCGGGATATCCACCTGATCCGGGAGGTGTCCCGGCGCACCGGCCTGAACTTCATCGCCTCCACCGGCTTCTACTATCAGGAGGAGCCCTGGCTGGGCATGCGGGATGAGGAGCAGATCTACGACCTGCTGATGGGGGACTGCGTGGACGGCATCGCCGGCACCGACAGCAGGCCGGGCATTCTCAAGGCCGGCGTGGCCCGGGCGGGCCTCACCCCGCTGCTGCGCAAGATCCTCCACGCCACCGGTCGGGTGGCAAAGGAGACCGGGCTGCCCCTGTTCTGCCACCACGACCCGGCCATCAAAAACGGCGGGGAGATCCTGGATCTGCTGGCCGGCTGCGGCGTACCCGCCTCCAAGGTGATCCTGGGCCACAGCGGCGATTCCACCGATCTGGAGTACCTCACCGCCATGCTGGAGCGGGGCTGCTGGCTGGGCATGGATCGCTTCGGCTTCTGCGACAAGGATCTGGCCCTGGAGCCCCGGGTGGACACCATCGCCGCCCTGTGCAAGGCGGGCTGGGGCCACCGGCTGCTGCTCAGCCACGACTGGGCCGCCTACCTGGCCTTCTGGGACAGCTGGGAGACCACCAGGAACTCCGACTGGATGAACCTGGAGGAGGACTACACCTTCATCCACCGGCGCGTCCTGCCCGCCCTCAGGGAGAAGGGCCTGGATCAGGCCGCGGTGGACGCCCTGCTGGTGGACAATCCCCGGGCCTTCTTCGAGGGGAACTGAGCCGCACGGACAACTGCACATCAGCAGAGAACGGGCCGGACATCGCAGGATGTCCGGCCCGCTTTTCCTGTCCGCCTGGCGGGGATGCCGGGGCCGTCCCGCCTCAAGAAAAAGACAGTGTTTCGCCGGAACAGGACCCTGTTTCAGCGAAGCACTGTCTTTTTGCCTAAAAGGAAAGCTGAGGGGGAAGGCCCTCCGGGGAATTACACAATCCCCAGCGCGGCTCTTACCTTGTCACCGTCGAAGGCGGGGATGCCCAGCATCTGGCGGGCCTCGGCGGGGGTGGCGGGGGTGTTGCCGGCGGCCTTGACGATGTTCACGGCCCGCTCCACCAGCATGTGGTTGGTGGCCATGACCTTCTCGCCGTTCTCCT
>NZ_JAHZDL010000176.1:0-1505 GCF_019422385.1 Flavonifractor sp. | reverse complement strand
CCCGGCTCCCGGGCGCCCACGATGTAGATGGCGCTGGTGTGCTCCTCGGCCAGGTGGCCGCAGCTCATCATGGAGAAGCCGTGGAAGGGGTGGAAGGCGTTGGCGAAGCGGTACTTGCGGATGTACTCCTCCTTGGTGGCGAAGTACTCGCCGTAGCGGTTCATGTCGGGGAGGATGTTCATGTAGTCGTGCTGGAACAGGTCGTACAGCTCCCGCAGGTAGGGCCACCGCTCGTCGTGGAAGTACCCGTCGCAGATGGAGGACACGATGAACACGCAGTGGTCGCTCATGATCCGCTTGTGGCGGATGACCTGGGCGGACAGGGCCTGCATCATCTGGATGGGGTTGGTGCCCATGCCGTTGCCGTAGTGGAAGTTGGTGGGCATGCCGAAGACGATGATATCGTACTTCTTCTCCGCCCAGTGGACGTAGGTGCGCTTGTCCGCCATCTTCCAGGACACGGGCTGCATCTCCCTGGCCCAGCCGGAGTGAATCTCGATCTGGCGGCTCTTGGTGTCCAGCACGGCGTCGCAGCAGAAGAACTTCTTGCCCATCTTCTCCTCCATGAGCATGCCCTGCTGGTCGAACTTGTGGCGCATCTCGCTGTTGGTGGACACGGGCACGAAGTCGGGCCGGTGCATGACCTGGGGCACGTGGTGGGCCGCGATGCTCCGCCAGTGGGAGATGCCGGTAGCGCAGTGCTTGTAGCCGCCGGAGTAGCCGCCGTAGGGGTTGCCCTGGGTGTGGCCGATGAGGATGGCCACGTCGGCGTCATAGACGTACTTGTTCATAATCACGTGGTCGCCCTGGGCGGTGTGGCCCAGATCCACCAGGTGGTCGTAGTCCTCGCTGTCGTGGCTGGTGATCTGGCCGGAGGGGTAGAACTCGTTAAAAAGTTCGGGGCCCAGGATGGTCTGCATCTCGGCCACGGTGGCCCGGGGGTGCAGGCCGTTGGAGAAGAGCAGCAGAATGTCCTTCTTCTCCACCCCGGCGGCGTACAGCTCGTCCAGGCAGGCACGGATGGCCACCTTCCGGTGGCTGGTGGGCTGGTTGCCGCCCTTGACGATGTCGGGGATGACGATGACCACGCTGCTGCCCTTGTGGGCCAGCTCCCGCAGGGTGGGCATGCCGATGGGGTTGCGGATGGACTCCAGGGTGGCGTTGTACAGGCTGTCCCAGTCCTGGGGCAGGCAGGGCGGGTCGGCCACCGTCTCGCCGGGGATGAAGATGTCGGTGCTGTCGGGCAGCTCCGCGCCCATCAGGCCCTGGCCGTATTCAAACTCCAGTTTCATGTGTTTCCACTCCTTTTTACTTGCCCAGATACAGGCGGATAATCTCCAGATACTCCTCGGGGTAGAAGCCGATCTCGCCGCTGAACCGGGTCAGGGCGATCAGGCCGCCGTCGATGTCGCCGATGGAGGAGAGCATGGCGGCGTTGTCCGCCTTCAGGCCGCCGCCGTACACCACGTCCAGGCCGCCGGTCTGCTCCTTGACGAAGCGGGCGA
>NZ_JAHZDL010000175.1:0-1527 GCF_019422385.1 Flavonifractor sp. | reverse complement strand
GGGCGACCGGGTGGACGTGGCCTTCACCCCCCAGATCAACGAGTACCGGGGGTGGCGGAGCGTGCAGCTCCAGCTGTGCGATCTCCGCCCCGCCCTCACCCGGGCCCAGGCCGAGCGGGCCCTGTATGAGAAGTTCCGCCGGGGGGAGGCCCTCACCCGGCAGGAGGCGGAGTCCCTGCTGCCCACCCGGGAGGAGTTCGTGGTGCTGTGGCGCTACCTGAAGGGCCACGCGAACCAGGCTCCCCTGGACGCCACCGCCCCCCGCCTGGCCCGCAGCATCGCCCGCTCCGCCGGCCGGCGGGAGACCGTCATGCGCACCCTGGTGTGCCTGGAGGTCTTTGACGAGCGGGGGCTCATCCGCATGGAGCGCACCACCGACCACCTGCACATCGCCCTGCGGCCGGTGGAGGGGAAGGTGGATCTGGACGACTCGTCCATCCTGCGCGCCCTGCGGCGCATCATCCATTCCAACGAGTAGGCCGTGCCGGCCCGCCCGTTGGCACGCTTGTAACAACGGGAGGTCTCCGGTATGGATCCCATTTTGGAGCGCTATCAGGCGCTGGAGGAAAAAATCAAGGAATACAACCCGGCGCTGGACACGCAGCGCCTGTTCAGCGCGTTTACTTACGCGGACAACGCCCACGCCGGGCAGCTGCGCAAGGACGGCTCCCCCTACATCACCCACCCCCTGGCGGTGGCGGAGATCGTGGCGGAGCTGGAGCTGGACACCGACTCCATCATCGCGGCCCTGCTCCACGACTGCATCGAGGACACCGGCGCCACCCATGAGGAGATCGCCAAGCTCTTCGGCAATACGGTGGCCGACCTGGTGGAGGGGGTCACCAAGCTGACCCGGGTGCAGTACACCTCCAAGGAAGAGGAGCAGATGGAGAACCTGCGCAAGATGCTCATGGCCATGGCCAAGGACATCCGGGTGATCCTCATCAAGATCTGCGACCGGCTGCACAACATGCGCACCATGGAGTACCAGTCCCCCCGCAAGCAGAAGGAAAAGGCCCTGGAGACCATGGAGATCTACGCGCCCATCGCCCACCGCCTGGGCATGCAGCGCATTAAGTGGGAGCTGGAGGACACCTCCCTGCGCTACCTGGATCCCGTGGGCTACAAGGAGATCGCCGACGAGCTGGCCGCCCGCTCCTCCGCCCATGAGGAGTTCCTGGCCTCCGTCCAGAAGCGCATCACCGACCGCCTGGCCCAGGAGGGGGTCAAGTGCACCGTCTACGGCCGGGTGAAGCACATCTACTCCATCTACCGCAAGATGTACACCCAGAACAAGACCATGGACGAGATCTTCGATCTCTACGCCTTCCGGGTGATTGTGGACGACGTGCCCGAGTGCTACAACGTGCTGGGCGTGATCCACGACCTGTTCAACCCGGTA
This sequence comes from Flavonifractor sp., assembly GCF_019422385.1. Classification (NCBI taxonomy): domain Bacteria; kingdom Bacillati; phylum Bacillota; class Clostridia; order Eubacteriales; family Oscillospiraceae; genus Flavonifractor; species Flavonifractor sp. The sequence goes on along the minus strand of NZ_JAHZDL010000175.1, from coordinate 125 downwards.
CTGGGCCGGTTCAAGGACTATATCTCCACCCCCAAGCCCAACGGCTACCAGTCCCTCCACACCACGGTGATCGGCCGGGAGGGCATCCCCTTCGAGGTGCAGATCCGCACCTGGGAGATGCACCA
>NZ_JAHZDL010000174.1:0-1605 GCF_019422385.1 Flavonifractor sp. | reverse complement strand
GGTCATGGCGATACGGGCGGCCTCGATCTGGTTGCTGGTGATCCAGCTGGGCTCGATGGCCTGCAGGCCCCACTCGCCGTAAGTGACGGTGTTGCCGCGGCTGGCCTTGCCCTTCATGCGGCCGCGGTGAACACGGCGGTACTTTACGCGCTTAGGCAGCAGCATTACTGAGCGCCTCCTTCCTTCGGAGCATTGGCCTGACCGGCGGGACGGGGGCCACGATTGTTATTGAAACCACCCTGACCGGCGGGACGGGGGCCGCGGTTGAAGCCGCCGCCCTGGCGGTCCCGGTTGAAGCCGCCCTGACGGCGGTCACCGTCGCGGCGGTCCCGGCGGGGACGCTCCCGGCGCTCCTGATAGGGCTTGCTGGTATCCAGGGTGCGGGGGGTGGTGCGCAGGGTCTGAGTCAGGACCTCGCCCTTGTAGATCCACACCTTCACGCCGATGCGGCCGTAGGTGGTGGCGGCCTCAGCGAAGCCGTAGTCGATGTCGGCACGCAGGGTCTGCAGGGGGATGGTGCCGTCGTGATAGTGCTCGGTGCGGGCGATCTCAGCGCCGCCCAGGCGGCCGGAGCAGCAGGTCTTGATGCCGCGGGCGCCGGCGCGCATAGCGCGGCCCATGGCGTTCTTCATGGCGCGGCGGAAGCCGATGCGCTTCTCCAGCTGCTGAGCGATGTTTTCCGCCACCAGCTGGGCGTCCATGTCGGCGTTGCGCACCTCGATGATCTTCAGGTCAACGGGCTTGCCCACCATGGCGGTCAGGCCGGCCTGGATCTTGTTGATCTCCTCGCCGCCCTTGCCGATGACCACGCCGGGCCGGGCGCAGTGCAGATACACGCGGACCTTGGCGTTGTCGCGCTCGATCTCGATCTTGGGGATACCGGCGGAGTACAGGGTCTTCTTCAGGTAGTCCCGGATCTTCTTGTCCTCCACCAGCAGGTCGCCCACCTTTTCGTTGCGGGCATACCAGCGGGAGTCCCAATCCTTGATGACACCCACGCGCAGGCCGTGGGGATTAACTTTCTGTCCCATAGTTCTCCTCCTCCCTTAGCGCTCGCTCACCGCGATGGTGACGTGAGAAGTGCGCTTGTTGATCCGGTACGCACGGCCCTGGGCGCGGGGCATGATGCGCTTGATGATGGGGCCGGGATTGGCGTAGCAGGCGGACACATACAGCTTCTCAGGGTCCATCTGGTGGTTGTTCTCCGCATTGGCGGCGGCGCTCTTCAGCAGCTTGAGCACGGGCTCAGAGGCAGCCTTGGGCGTATTCAGCAGGATGGCGGTGGCGGTGGCCACGTCCTTGCCCCGGATGAGGTCCAGGACGATCTTCACCTTACGGGGAGAGATCCGCAGATATTTCAGGTTGGCTTTTGCTTCCATCTTTTCTCTCCTCCTTACTTACCGGTCTTGCTGCCCGCGTGGCCCTTAAAGGTGCGGGTGGGCACGAACTCGCCCAGCTTGTGGCCCACCATGTCCTCGGTCACATAGACGGGGACATGCTTGCGGCCGTCGTGGACAGCAAAGGTGTGGCCCACGAAAGCGGGGAAGATAGTGGAGGCGCGGCTCCAGGTCTTCAGCACCTTCTTCTCGCCGGTCTGATTCATTT
>NZ_JAHZDL010000173.1:0-1612 GCF_019422385.1 Flavonifractor sp. | reverse complement strand
ATCGGCTGGATGGGCGAGGGCGACAAGATCATCGCCTTCGACTCCCACATCGACACCGTGGGCGTGGGCAACCGGGACAACTGGACTGCCGACCCCTACGAGGGCTACGAGGATGATGCGGTGATCTACGGCCGGGGCGGCTCCGACCAGGAGGGCGGCATGGCCGCCGCCACCTACGGCGCCAAGATCATGAAGGAGCTGGGGCTGATCCCCGACGGCTACAGGATCATGGTGGTGGGCTCCGTCCAGGAGGAGGACTGCGACGGCATGTGCTGGCAGTACATCGTCAACAAGTTCTTCCCCGCCAAGGGCATCAAGAAGGAGCAGGTGGAGTTTGTGGTGTCCACCGAGCCCACCGACGGCGGCATCTACCGGGGTCACCGGGGCCGCATGGAGATCCGGGTGGACGTCCACGGCGTGTCCTGCCACGGCTCCGCCCCCGAGCGCGGCGACAACGCCATCTACAAGATGGCCGACATCCTCCAGGATGTACGGGCCCTGAACGAGAACCCCGCCGACGACAGCGTGGAGGTCAAGGGCCTGGTGAAGATGCTGGATCCCAAGTACAACCCCGACCACTACGAGGACGCCCGCTTCCTGGGCCGGGGCACCTGCACCACCTCCCAGATCTTCTACACCTCCCCCAGCCGCTGCGCCGTGGCCGACTCCTGCTCCATCTCCATCGACCGCCGCATGACCGCCGGCGAGACCTGGGACTCCTGCCTCCAGGAGATCCGCGATCTGCCCAGCGTGAAGAAGTACGGCGACGACGTGAAGGTGTCCATGTACATGTATGACCGGCCCTCCTGGACCGGCGAGGTGTACGAGACCGAGTGCTACTTCCCCACCTGGATCAACAAGGCCAGCGCCGCCCACGTCCAGGCCCTGGTGGACGCCCACCACGCCCTGTGGGGCGACGAGCGCATCGGCTACGCCGACGCCGACCAGGCCCGGGACGCCATGCACCTGCGCACCGGCCGCCCCCTCACCGACAAGTGGACTTTCTCCACCAACGGCGTGGCCATCCAGGGCCGCTACGGCATCCCCTGCGTGGGCTTCGGCCCCGGCGCCGAGAGCCAGGCCCACGCCCCCAACGAGATCACCTGGAAGGGGGATCTGGTGACCTGCGCCGCCCTGTACGCCGCCGTGCCCGGCCTGTACAAGGAGGAGAACAAGACCGCCGACGTGTCCCAGTTCCGGGCGGGCAAGACCAATAATGATATCCAGTAAGCGCAGGGTACACCAAATCCCCCTGTAGGGCGGGGGCTTGCCCCCGCCGCCCGAGCCCAGCGCTGATTCCGCAGGGGCGGCCAGTGACCGCCCCTGCCATACAACAAAACAGAAAAGGAGATTGCCGCTATGGAAAATCTGCAGAAATATATTGACAAGCTGAACAGCCTGAACTTCAAGGACATGTACGAGGGGGACTTCTTCCTGACCTGGGAGAAGTCCGACGACGAGCTGGCCGCCGTGTTCGCCGTGGCCGACGCCCTGCGCAACCTGCGGGAGCGCAACATCTCCACCAAGATCTTCGACTCCGGCCTGGGCATCTCCCTGTTCCGGGACAACTCCACCCGCACCCGCTTCTCCTTCGCCTCCGCCTGCAACCTGC
>NZ_JAHZDL010000172.1:0-1711 GCF_019422385.1 Flavonifractor sp. | reverse complement strand
GGCTGGGTGCACCTGCCCAGAGACTACGACAAGGAGGAGTTCGCCCGCATCCAGGCGGCGGCGGAGCGCATCCGCAGCGACTCCCAGGCCCTGGTGGTCATCGGCATCGGCGGCTCCTATCTGGGGGCCCGGGCGGTGGTGGAGCTGCTCCACTCCCCCAACTTCAACCTGACCCACAAGGACGGCCCGGAGATCTACTTTGCCGGCAACGGCCTGTCCTCCGACGCCATGCTGGAGGTCATCGACCTGGTGAAGGACAAGGACTTCTCCGTCAACGTCATCTCCAAGTCGGGCACCACCACCGAGCCCGCCGTGGCCTTCCGCATCTTCAAGGCCCTGCTGGAGGAGAAGTACGGCAGGGAGGGGGCCCGCAAGCGCATCTACGCCACCACCGACGCCCACAAGGGGGCCCTGAAGGGCCTGGCCGACGCCGAGGGCTATGAGGAGTTCGTGGTGCCCGACGCGGTGGGCGGCCGGTACTCCGTGCTCACCGCCGTGGGCCTGCTGCCCATCGCCTGCGCCGGCATTGACATCGCCGCCCTGATGGAGGGCGCGGCCCAGGCCATGGAGGAGCTGGCCAGGCCCGGCGCGGACAACCCCGCCTGGCAGTATGCCGCCGCCCGCCACGCCCTGTACACCGGCGGCAAGAAGGTGGAGATCCTGGCAGCCTACGAGCCCTCCTTCCGCTTCTTCGGTGAGTGGTGGAAGCAGCTCTACGGCGAGAGCGAGGGCAAGGAGAACAAGGGCCTCTTCCCCGCCAGCGTGGAGTTTACCGCCGACCTCCACTCCATGGGCCAGTATATCCAGGAGGGCGAGCGGCTCATGTTCGAGACGGTGGTGCGCTTTGACAAGAGCCGGGGCAGCATCACCATCCCCCACGACCCGGACAACGTGGACGGGCTCAACTTCCTGGCGGGCAAGGAGCTCTCCTTCGTGGCCGAGCAGGCCATGCGGGGCACCCTGCTGGCCCACGTGGACGGCGGCGTGCCCAACCTGGTGGTCACCGTCCCCGGCCGGTGCGAGAAGAGCGTGGGCTGGCTGATCTACTTCTTCGAGTACGCCTGCGGCCTGTCCGGCTACCTGCTGGAGGTCAACCCCTTCAACCAGCCCGGCGTGGAGGCGTACAAGAATAACATGTATGCCCTGCTGGGCAAGCCGGGTTATGAGGATCGGAAAGCCGAGCTGGAGGCCCGTCTGGGCTGAACCGTGCCAAAGGCCCCTCAGCCATGAACTTTTGGTGAACTTCCGCAAATCGGTTGCAATCGGGCCGCAAAAATGGTAACATACAGGTACAAGGCCGGAGGACAGCTCCGGCGGACAATGAAGGAGTGATAACTATGGTGAGAGTGATCATGGGGGTCAAGGGCACCGGCAAGACCAAGCAGATGATCGAGCTCATTAATTCCGCCGTCCACAGCGAGAACGGCAACGTGGTGTGCATCGAGCGGGGCCCCAAGCTGACCTATGACATCCATTATAAGATCCGCCTGGTGGAAGCCAGCCAGTATGATATGAGCAGCTACGACTTCCTGAAGGGCTTTATCAGCGGCCTGTACGCCGGCAACTATGACATTACCCACATCTTCATCGACAGCCTGACCAAGATTGTGGCCTCCGAGGCCACCGACCACGCGGTGGAGGAGTTCCTGGACTGGCTGAACAGCTTCTCCGAGAAGAACAACATCAAGTTCACCGTCACCATCAGCGCCGA
>NZ_JAHZDL010000171.1:0-1858 GCF_019422385.1 Flavonifractor sp. | reverse complement strand
CTCCGGGATGTGGTGCTCTGCCTGGATCACGACGAGCCCGGACAGACGGCGGCCAGGCGCATCCAGGAAGAGTTACAGGGAGCAGGATACCACAGCGGTATCCTGCTCCCTGTGCATAAGGACTGGAACGACGACCTGGTGCATGGGCAGGCCATGGCCGCCCCCGCCATGGCCATGGGGCAGAGTATGTAGGCCGCAGAGGCGCACCGCCCGCCGGGGGGGTGGTGCGCCCTGCCGCTGGACTGGGCCCCGGTTCATTTTGGCCCGCCCAGAAGGTCACACTGGAAGCAGATTGAAACGCAGAGAGCAGACAACGAAGGGATGATTGCAGTGAACAACGACACCTGGATGCTGATCCTCCTGCTGGCGGTGGTATTCGGCGCCCTGGTCGCCATTACCACCTTTTCCGGCCGGGGCAGCCTGGACAGCATCAAGAGTAAAACTGTGGGTGACGGCCAGCACGGCACCGCCCGCTGGGCCACGCAGGGGGAAATCAAGAAGACCTTCCGCTCCGTCCCCTTCCAGACCGCGCTGTGGCGGAAGGGGGAACGCCTCCCAGGCGCACAGGGGCTGGTGTTGGGCTGTACCGGAAAGAAGGGGCAGCTCACGGCCCTGGTGGATTCGGACGATATCCACTGCCTCATGATCGGCGCCTCCGGCGTTGGCAAGACCGCCTTCTTCCTATACCCCAATTTGGAATACGCCTGCGCCAGCGGAATGAGCTTCTTTGCCAGTGACACCAAGGGAGATCTGGCCCGGAACTATGGGGCCATCGCCCGGGACTGCTATGGCTACCAGGTGGCAGTGGTGGATCTTCGGAACCCCACCCGCTCAGATGGCTATAACCTGCTCACTCTCATCAATCACTACATGGACGCATGCAGGAGAGATCCGGCTGATCTGGCCGCCCGAGCCAAGGCGGAGAAGTACGCCAAAATCCTCTCCAAGACCGTCATCAACCCGGATGAGGAGAACTTTGCACAAAATCAATATTTTTACGACGCGGCGGAGGGCGTGCTCACCGCCGTGATCCTGCTGCTGGCAGAGTACCTGCCACCCAAAAGGATCCACGGGGAGTTGCGGGAACGGCGGCATATCGTGTCAGTATTCAAGCTGGTGCAGGAGCTGCTGGCCCCCAGCATTCTGCCCGGCAAGAATGAGTTCCAGCTCCTCATGGACCGCTTGCCGGAGGAACACAAGGCCAAGTGGTTCTCCGGCTCCGCCCTCACCGCCGCCGAACAGTCTATGGCCTCCGTCATGTCCACCGTCCTCTCCCGGCTGAACACCTTCCTGGACTCGGAGCTGGAGCAAGTGCTGTGTTTCGACAGCACCATAGACGCCGAGAGCTTTGCCGCAAAGAAATCTGCCATCTTCCTGATACTTCCGGAGGAAGATCAGACCAAAAACTTCATGGCTGGGCTGATGATCCAGACCCTGAGTCGGGAGCTGTTCTCTGTGGCGGATGAGCACGACGGGAAGCTGCCCAGCCGGGTGGTGTTTTTCTGTGACGAGCTAGGTACCATGCCCGCCTTCGACATCCTGCCCCTATTCTCCGCTGGCCGCTCCCGGCGGCTGACCCTGGTGCCCATCATCCAAAGCCTGGCCCAGTTGGAGAAGAACTATGGCAAGGAGGGGGCGGAGATCCTGACGGATAACTGCCAGGACACCATCTTCGGCGGCTTCGCCCCTAACAGCCAGACCGCCGAGGTGCTGTCCAAAGCATTGGGCAACCGCACTGTCCTGAGTGGCTCCATCTCCAGGGGAAAGAACGACCCCAGCCAGAGCCTCCAGATGATCGAGCGGCCCCTCATGACCCCGGATGAACTCAAGTCCATCCCCAAGGGGCACTTCATCGTCA
>NZ_JAHZDL010000170.1:0-1875 GCF_019422385.1 Flavonifractor sp. | reverse complement strand
CAGTACGGCACCTACAACGTGGCCTCCACCGCCCCCTTCCGCCGCATCTCCTACCTGGAGGCCATGGACAAGTACGGCTCCGACAAGCCCGACCTGCGCATTGACCTGGTGGTGCAGGACGCCACCGATGTGCTGGGCGGCTGCGGCTTCGGGCCCTTTGAGGGCAACACCGTCAAGGCCGTGGTGGTCACCGGCTTCGAGGGCACCCGCAAGCAGATCGACAAGCTGTGCGCCGACGTGGAGGTGCAGGCCGGCGAGAAGGCCTACTGGTTCCGCTACGACGAGAACGGCGAGATCGTGGGCGGCATCGCCAAGTTTGTCCAGCCCATCAAAGACCAGGTGGTGGCCGCCCTGGGGCTGGAGAAGGGCTGCTTCGTGGGCCTGACCGCCGGCAAACTGCTGGCCGCCCAGAAGACCGCCGGTGTGCTCCGCTCCAAGCTGGGCGCCTTCTGCCCCGCCCACATGGACAGGGAGCGGTACGAGTTCTGCTGGATCGTGGACTTCCCCATGTACGAGATCGGCGAGGAGTCCGGCGAGCTGGAGTTCTGCCACAACCCCTTCTCCATGCCCAACGGCGGGCTGGAGATCCTGAAAAAGGCCGCCAACCGCGAGGTGGATCCCCTGACCATCACCGCCTTCCAGTACGACCTGGTGTGCAACGGCGTGGAGCTGTCCTCCGGCGCGGTGCGGAACCACGACCCGGAGATCATGATCGAGGCCTTCCAGCTGGTACGGCTGGGGGAGGACGACGTGAAGGCCAAGTTCCCCGCCATGTACAACGCCTTCACCTACGGCGCGCCCCCCCACGCGGGCATCGCCCCCGGCGTGGACCGGATGGTCATGCTGCTGGCCGGCGAGGAGTCCATCCGGGAGATCATCCCCTTCCCCATGAACAAGAACGCCCAGGATCTGATGATGGGCGCGCCCTCTTTTGTCGATCCGAAACAGTTAGAGGAGCTCAACATCGTGTGCACCAAGAAGGAGGAGGACGACGGCGAGTAAGCCGTTTTTCCCCTCAACCGCAAAAGAATGTGGAAAACCCGGCGGAGCTGTCAAGACTCCGCCGGGTTTTTCTTTCGCTCCGGGACAATTAACTCGAAGATCCGCTCTGCCTGCGGCGGTGCGCCCCCCGCCGCCTGCCACCCCGCCGCAAAGGCCAGACGCACCATGGAAAACAGGTAGCTCTCCGCCTCATCATACTCGTGGCGGTCCAAAAAGTTGGAAAAGGCCTCTTCAAATTCATTGGTGTACATGGCTTTCACCTCAAGGCGATTATAGGCGATTAGGTAGGAATCGTCAATATTTTATCCTCCTAAATGGTATATTCGTCTTGGTGATAATATGAAGCCGCTCAAAACAAAGGTCAGCCTGACCCTGGACATCCCAGTTCTGGAGCAAGTCCAAAAGCTGGCGGAGCAGGAGGACCGCTCCCTGTCCAGCTATATCAACCTGGTGCTGAAGGCCCACCTGGCCAGCCTGAAGCAGGGCGAGGAAGCATAAGGGGAGCGCGCCGCAGCTGCGGTGCGCTCCCCGGGCTTTTTTGGAAAGAAGGGGCGGGAGACGGGCGGACCAAGCCGCGTTCCCCCGCCCCACAAGCCGCCGCCGCAAATACCATGGTATTTCGGCGGCATGACACCAGCGGCGGCCCGGCGGGCCAGGCCGGTACAGCGCAGCGGCCATCAGGGCTTGCAGGGTAATCCCGATGCGTGCCGCCCGAGGCGCGGCAGCGCCTGTGACATGAGTGCCAGGAAAACAAGCGGCAATGCGCGGCTGGTCTTTGCCCTGTCTGTACAGCCCACCGCCGCCATGAGCCCCCGTTTGGGGGGCCGGGGTCGAAGGCGCCGGGGGCGCCTTCGATGAAAATCCATGCGAAGC
>NZ_JAHZDL010000017.1:10991-34295 GCF_019422385.1 Flavonifractor sp. | reverse complement strand
TTAGTTGGCTTTCTCCGAACGAATTCACTGTCCAATATGTTTGACAAACCTACAGCGTGGGCCCGATACCATCGGGCCCACGCCGTTTTATTGTTCTCAGTCCGCAGAGAAATCCGGCCGGCCATCAGCCGGCTCAGACACCACGGATACTCCGGCCTCCTCAAAGGTCTCACCTGCGGCGGCCACGTTGGCTACCCACACGGGCTTTCCGTCCTCGTCCAGGGTGACGATTACCTGGGCCTGGCTGCCGTTGTCGGTGTCCTCCCAGACATACCGGCCGTCCTCAGACAGCGCGTCGGTGATGTCGGTCTCCGCCCCGTCCACGGTGAGGATGGTGCGGCCGTCCCGCTCCTCCACGGACACGTCGGGGTAGCGCAGGGCGGTGATCTGGGAGCCGTCCTCCATGATCAGCTCCTCCTGATAGTCGCTCACCACCACGGTCGAGCGTATGGACAGCACGATCTCCTCCAGGAACTCCGGGTTTGCGGCGCTGGCACCTACTACGGTCAGCGCGCACAGGGCGGCCGCCGCCAGCCCCACCCGCAGGGGGCGGCGGATGGCGCGCTTCTTGTTCTGTTCTGTCATATGAATGACCTCCTGTAATTTCTCCTCGGAGACATGCATCTCCGAGCAGGCCTCGTGATAGAGCTTTGGATCAAACATAACTGGATCCCTCCTCTTCTTCCCCGTCCCCGGACAGGGTGCGGCGCAGCCGATCCCGGGCCCGCTGCAGCCAGGTCTGCACCGTGGACTCCTTGGCGCGGAGGGCCGCGGCGACCTCCTTGACGGAGCAGCCCTCGTAGTAGTAGAGATAGATGGTCAGGCGGTACTTGGGCTCCAGGGCCATGACGGCCTGGAACAGCTCGGCTTTGGCCGGATCCTCCTCAGCCGGCCGCTCCGTCCACTCCTCCAGGGGCACGGAGCGGCGCCGCCAGGCCGAGCGGAGCAGCCGCCGGCTCTCATTCACCGCCACCCGCAGCAGCCAGTGCTTCCGGTGCTCCTCGCTGTCAAACCGCCCGCCCTGCTGATAGAGTCTGAGCAGCACGGTCTGTGTCACGTCCTCCGCATCCGCCCGGTTCCGGAGGGCGTGGAATGCCACCCGGTAGAGCATGTCCCCGTAGCGCCGCACCACCTGCTCGAACGTCTCCTCTGTCATGGGCATCCCCCTTCTTTCGGTCGTCTTGGAAAGGCCTTTCACTGTGAATACCCCCGTCAGGGCGGAAATATCTCACCGGGGCGGAAATTTTTCTCCGAATTTTGGACGCAGAAAAGCGGTATGGGTTCCCCCATACCGCTTTTTGCCGTCAATGAACGGCTGTCCGGCCGTCCCGGAGCATGTCGTCGGCGGCGTTTTTGGCCTTGTCCGCCGCGCCCCTGACCGCGTCGCCCACGCCCTCCGCCGCATCCTTGACGGCGTCGCCGGCGTCTTTGGCCGCGTCCTTCAAGTCATCGCCCACGCTTCCCGGCTCCGCCGTGCCGCCGGGAACCGGCGTGTCGGTGGCGGTAACCGGCGGCGTGGCCTCGGGGCTGACATGGGGGCTGGCGGTGGCCGCCGGGGTGTGGGTAGGCGTGACGGCGGGGGCGTCCTCCCGTGCGCAGGCCGCCAGGGGCAGCAGCAGGGCCGCCCCCAGCGCCAGAGCAATTCCAATGCGTTTCATGTGTGTTCCTCCTCCATGATTTACAAAGGGGTCTGTCACAAATGGCTTCACCCGCAGCTAGTATGTGCCGCGGCGGCGGATTTAGCCCCGGCAAGAAATGTTTTGGAAAAAAGGGGTTGCATTTTCCTAACAGCTGTGCTATCATATCAATAACAGTAATAGTTACTGTTTATCTTCGTCGAAAAGAGGTGGCCTATGAACGGCAAGCGATACTCCCGTCAGCGGGAGCTGATCTACCAGGCCCTGTGCCAGACGGACGAGCACCCCACGGCTGAGATGGTGTACCGCTGGCTGAAGCCGGAGAATCCCGCCCTGAGCCTCGGCACGGTTTACCGAAATCTGAACCTGCTGGCGGACGAGGGTGTGATCCGACGGATGGCCTTTCCCGTGGAGCGGTACGACGCCAAAACCGCGCCCCATCCCCACTTCTGCTGCGACCAGTGCGGCGGGGTGTACGATCTGGAGCTGCCCTACGATCCGGAGCTGGATCGCCAGGCCCTGCTCTCCAGCGGGCACGATGTGACGGGGCACGAGCTCACCTTCCACGGCCTTTGCAAAAAATGCAAGCCGCTGCACTGAGCCCTGCCCAGCGGCATACCGCCGCTTGAAAAACAAACCAAAGAGTATTATAATAGCAGAACCACGAATGATTCAGGAAAGGACGTTGATTTTCATGGAGTTCAAGCTGTATTACTGCACCCACTGCGGCAACATCATCTTCAAGGTTGTGGACAAGGGCGTGCCCGTCATGTGCTGCGGCCAGAAGATGGAGGAGCTGGTTCCCAACACCACCGACGCGGCCCAGGAGAAGCACGTGCCCGTGGTGGAGAAGACCCCCCACGGCAGCGGCAGCTCCGTCACCGTGAAGGTGGGCAGCGTGGAGCACCCCATGCTCCCCGAGCACTACATCTCCTTTATTGCCGCGGTGGACGGCGACACCGTCACCATGAAGTTCCCCAAGCCCGGCGACAAGCCCGAGCTGAAGACCTTCGTGCGGGGCGACAAGGTGGAGGCCTACGAGATCTGCAACCTCCACGGCTACTGGAAGGGCGAGGGCTGAGGGCTCTCACCTGATAAAATCTGATTGAGAAAGGAAGGCTGAGTCACATGGAACTGAAGGGCAGCAAGACCGAGGCCAATCTCTGGAAGGCGTTTGCCGGGGAGAGTATGGCCCGCAACAAGTACACCTATTTCGCCAGCAAGGCCAAGAAAGAGGGCTTTGAGCAGATCGCGGCCATCTTTGAGGAGACCGCCGGCAACGAGAAGGAGCACGCCAAGCTGTGGTTCAAGGAGCTGGGCGGCATCGGCGACACCGCCGCCAACCTGAAGGCCGCCGCCGCCGGCGAGAACGAGGAATGGACTCAGATGTACAAGGAGATGGCCGAGACCGCCAAGGCCGAGGGCTTTGAGAAGCTGGCCTTCCTGTTCGAGGGCGTGGGCAAGATCGAGAAGGAGCACGAGGAGCGCTACCTGACCCTCCTGAAGAACCTGGAGGAGGGCAAGGTGTTCGAGAAGGACGGCGAGTACGTCTGGAAGTGCCGCAACTGCGGCCACATCCACTTCGGCCGCACCGCGCCCCAGGTCTGCCCCGTGTGCGCCCATCCCCAGGCCTATTTTGAGCTCCAGGCCAAGAATTATTGAGCATACATCCGCCCCCGCCGGCCGGCGGGGGCGCTTTTTTGCCGGAGGGACGGCGGACAGCCTCAGTCCGGCGCAAAAATCCCGGCCCCGAAGCTCTGCTTCGGGGCCGGGATCGGTTTTCTCTCTTATTTCCCCCGGTTGAAGATCTTGAAGATGTCCTCAAAGGGGTCGTCCTCCGCGGGGGCGGCGGGCTCGGCCTTGTCCTGGGGCTGGGCCTCGGCCTTCTTCTCCCCGGCGGCGGTGAAGGGCTTGCTGGGCATGGCGCCCTCCCGCTCCTCAAAGCCGGTGGCGATGACGGTGACGCGGATCTCGTCCTCCAGCGTGTCGTCGAAGGCGGCGCCGAAGATGATGAGGGCGTCGGGGTGGGCGGCCTGCTGTACCAGGTTGGCGGCGGTCTCCACCTCCTCCAGGCCGATGTCCATGGAGCCGGTGACGTTGACCAGCACGCCCTTGGCACCGTTGATGGAGGTCTCCAGCAGGGGGCTGGAGATAGCCATCTTGGCGGCCTCCTCGGCCTTGTTCTTGCCGGCGGCCCGGCCCACGCCCATGTGGGCCATGCCCGCGTTCTGCATGACGGCGGTGACGTCGGCAAAGTCCAGGTTGATGAAGCCGGTGTTCTTGATCAGATCCGAGATGGACTGCACCGCCTGGCGGAGCACGTCGTCGGCGATCTCGAAGGCGTTGGCGAAGGTGATCTTCTGATCGGTGGCGAACTTCAGCCGCTCGTTGGGGATGATCACCAGGGAGTCCACCCGGGTGCGCAACTCCTCGATGCCCTTCTCGGCCTGGAGCATGCGGCGGCGGCCCTCAAAGTTGAAGGGCTTGGTCACCACGCCCACGGTGAGTATGCCCATCTCCTTGGCGATGTCGGCCACAATGGGGGCCGCGCCGGTGCCGGTGCCGCCGCCCATGCCGGCGGTGATGAACACCATGTCCGCGTCCTCCAGGGCCTTGGACACGGCGCTGCGGCTCTCCTCGGCGGACTTGCGCCCCACCTCCGGATCGCTGCCCGCACCCTGGCCGCCGGTGAGCTTTTCACCGATCTGGATCTTCTGGGTGGCGCTGGAGACGGCCAACGCCTGCTTGTCCGTATTGACCGCGATGAAATCCACACCCTTGGTGCCGGACTTCACCATCCGGTTGACCACATTGTTGCCGCCGCCGCCGACGCCAATGACCTTGATGGTAACGACCGTATCCGGGCCGGTATCCAGTCCAAACGCCATAACTGCTCCTCCTATGTGAAACCAATTCGTAAAATATGCGCAGGTTCTGCCGGAAAAGGACTTATTTTGTGGTGTCCTCCCCGGGCGTAACTACATCTTGCCTTATTTTATCGCTCTTTTGCCTGGAGGTCAAGAGTTCCCGCCGGATTTCCGCAAAGTTTTGGAACATCCTTGTGCCGAACACCACCACGGCGGCCAGGTAGAGGGGCAGGCCCAGCTTCTGGCCCAGCCAGGCCAGGAACACGGCGATAAACGCATTGCCGATGGTGCCCGAGAGGAACACCCCCAGCTTGAATTCCCCCTTGATGCGGGCCCGGAAGCCTCCCAGGGCCGAGTCCAGGGCGGCCAGCAGGCCGCAGGCGGCGTAGAGAGACCACTGGACGGGGATCGTCCAGGGGGAGATGAGCCCGATCACCAGGCCGATAATCAGTCCGATCAGCTCCAGCATCAGCCCACCCCCTCTCCGCCGTCCTCGTCCGGGGCGACGGGCTTGGCGTACTGGTAGTCCACGGTGCCGCTGTAGGCGGGAATGAGCAGCTGGTCGCTGGCGGTGACCCGGACGGTGATGCCCCACTGGCTGAGTATGTCCACCACACCGTTGCGCATGGTCAGGGCGGAATAGAGGGTGTCCGGATCGCCGATGGCGAAGATCACGTAGGGCGCGGCATAGCGCCGGCCGTTCACCGTCACCACCGCGCCGGTGCAGCGCACCTCGCTGGTGGCCAGAATCCGCTCCCCGTTGAGGGAGATGGCCTCCGCCCCGGCGGAGCGCAGCTCATTGATCACGGACAGGATGTCGTTGTCGTGGATGAGGTAGTCGGCCTCGTCCCCGGTGACATTGGCCTGGGTGGAGTCCTCCAGCACCACGGTGACGCCGGGGCCCTCCACGTCGGTGAGGCCGGCGGTGATCTCCATCTGCTCCAGCTCCGTCTTGAGGGCCTCGCTGCCCTCATCGCCGGAGGCCGCTTGCTGGCGGTAGAGCTCCAGCTCGCTCTGGAGCTGGCCCACCTGCTCGGTCAGGCCGTCCCGCTCCTCCACCACGTCGTTGTAGAGGCTCTGGAGGGTCTCCAGCCGGCTGGCGTTGGTGGCGTCCGCCGCCCCGGCCAGCTGGACGCCCCGCAGCTGGGCCGCCAGCAGGAAGCCCACCACCACGCACACCGCCATCACGGCCAGCTCGCCCCTATTCTGCATGGGTCGTATCCGTTTCATCGCTCTCTCCTTGTGCCGTCGTGTTTTCCGGATCCGGAGCCTGGGTGGGCTCCACAATCCCGGGCTCCTGGGTCTCCTCCACATCCGCAGCGCCGTCCGGCAGCCACCGCTCGGGCAGCAGATGGGCCTCGCTGTCCCCGTAGGTCAGATCCAGGGTGCCGTTGCGGGGGATGCCCCGCTCATCCATAGTCCACAGGGTCTGCTGGAGATAGTAGGTGCTCTGGGTAAAGTCTCCGTTCATGGGGAAGAGGACAGTCAGGTTGTCGCCATAGCCGAAGCGGAGCTCGTAATCCGCGGTCAGATCGATGAAGCTGGTGAGGCTGCCCGTCATCTGCCGCGCCTGGATGGCCGACAGGAAGGCCGTCAGCCGCTCCAGCCGGGTCTGCTCCTCTTCCCGGACGGTGATGGTGTTTCCCACCGTGGGGTTCACCGGCTCCAGCCCCAGGAGCTGGGCCCGGCCTGATGCCAGGCTCTCGTCCCCGCTCTCCAGGATCTTGCCCCGGCTGTCCACCAGCCAGCAGCTCCCGCCGCTCTCAAACCAGGCCGCCGGGGTGCCCGCCGTCACATGGATCACCAGGGTGTCCGGGTACCGCCGGACGAAGTTCACCGTGTCGATGTAGGGCAGCTGGGTGTAGATGCGGCTGCTGATCTGGTACTTGTTCAGGGCGAAGAGGTTGTCCCCCTGCTCCACGCCGGAGACGGCGATGATCTCCTCCGCCGTGTAGGGGGAGTCCCCCACCACCTCCACGGTGTTTACCCGGAAAAAGACCACGCAGCCCAGCACAATGGCGGCGAGGATCAGCACCGCGGACAGCAGCTTATAGAGGGCGCCGAAGCGCCCCCGGTTCCGCCGTCCCCGTCTGTTCCTTCTCGCCGCCATGATGCACCGGTCTCCTGTTCTAGTCGTTTTCTCTCAGTATCCCATCCAAAGGTTGCGGATTTGTGAACGCATCCTAAGAAAAACCTTAAATTCGCCGGATGGAGGCCCCCAGGGCGGTGAGATCCCCCTCCAGGGACTGGTATCCCCGGTCCATATGGTGGACGCCGGACACCGACGTGCGCCCCTCCGCCCCCAGGGCGGCCACCACCAGGGCGGCCCCGCCCCGGAGATCCGCGGCCTGCACCTTTGCCCCGTGGAGCCGGGGCACGCCGTACACCACCGCCACCCGGCCCTCCACCCGGATGTCCGCCCCCATGCGGGTCAGCTCATCCACGTGGCGGTACCGGCTCTCGAAGATGTTCTCCACAAAGACAGTGCAGCCGCTGCCCTTGGCCATGACGGCCATGAGGGGGGCCTGGGCGTCGGTGGGAAAGCCGGGATAGGGGGCGGTGCGCACCGGGGGCACCCCCCTCAGCGGGCTGCGGCACCCCAGCCGGATGGAGGCGGCCCGGCTCTCCACGGCGCAGCCCGCCTCCCGCAGGACGGCGGTGACGGTGGACAGGTGCCGCCAGTCCACCCCCGTCAGCTGGATCTCCCCGCCGGCGGAGGCCGCCGCGGCCAGGTAGGTGGCCGCCACGATCCGGTCGCCCATGACGGTGTACTCCCCGCCGTGGAGGGGCGCGCCCCCCCGGACGGTGATGACGGAGCTGCCCGCCCCCCGCACATCCGCTCCCAGGGTGTTGAGGAAGTTCTGGAGATCCACGATCTCCGGCTCCCGGGCGGCGTTGGTGATGGTGGTGTCTCCGTGGGCGCTCACCGCCGCCAGCATGGCGTTCTCCGTGGCCCCCACGCTGGGCAGGGAGAGGACGATATCCGCCCCGCGGAGCCTGCCCGAGCAGCGCAGGCCGCCCCCCGCCTCCTCCACCGCGCCCCCCAGGGCGCGGATGGCGGCCAGGTGGAGGTCGATGGGCCGTGGGCCCAGCTCGCACCCGCCGGGGGCGCACAGCTGCGCCTGTCCCATGCGGCCCAGGATGGCCCCCAGGAAAATCACCGAGGAGCGCATCTCCCGCATGAGGGCGTCGGGCACCTCCCACCCCGTGGGGGCGGATGCGTCCACCACCACCGCCTCCCCCTGCCGCTCCGCCCGGCAGCCCAGGCGGCGCAGGATGTCCAGGGAGGCCCGCACGTCGGACAGCTCCGGGCAGTTGTGGATGACGCACTCCCCCGGCGCCAGCAGGCAGGCCGCCAGGATCGGCAGGACACTGTTCTTCGCCCCGTGCACCCGCACGGAGCCCTCCAGGGGGCGGCCCCCCTCGACGATGTAAGTACTCATGCTCCAGCCTCCGCAAGTGGTTTGGTACGCCATCCTATGCGGAGGGGAACGCACGGGTTCAATGGGCCGGTTTTTCCAGCAAACCGGTCAGGGTTTTGTAGATCTGCTCCGCCGCGTCGGGCACGCCCATGTCCCGCAGGGCGCGGCTCATGGTCTCCCGCCGGGCGCTGTCGTCCAGCAGCTTGGTGATGAGGCTGTACAGCTTCTCCCCGCTGGACTCGCCCTCGGGCAGGAGCACCGCCCCGCCGGCATTGGCCAGCACCCGGGCGTTCTTGGTCTGGTGGTCGGCCACCACATTGGGGGAGGGTACCAGCACCGCCGGTCTGGCGATGGCGGTGAGCTCCGCGATGGTGGACGCCCCCGCCCGGCACAGCACCAGGTCGGCCGCCGCCATCACCAGGGGCATGTCGTAGATGTATTCCCGCACGTCGATTTCCGTGAATTTCTCCACGCCGCTGTCCCGGAGCTCCTCCACCACCGCGTGGTAATCCCGGCCCGCGCCGTGGATGTGGCGGAAGGGGGCGCCGTCCCGACACTCCAGGGCGATGCACTGGGCCATCTGGCGGTTCATCACCTCCGCCCCCAGGCTGCCCCACACGGAGAGCACCAGGGGCTTGTCGTCGGCAAAGCCCAGCTTCTCCCTGGCCTCCTTCCGGGTATAGCGGAAGAAGTCCCCCCGCACCGGCGTGCCGGTGACCACCACCTTCTCCGGGGTGTCGTAGTGGCTGCGGCTCTCCTCGAAACCCACCATCACCACGTCCACCACCTTGGACAGGGCCTTGGTGGTCAGGCCGGGGACGGCGTTGGACTCGTGGACGGCGGTGGGGATGCCCCGCTTGGCCGCGGCGCTTACCACCGGGAAGGAGGCATAGCCACCGGTGCCCACCACCAGGTCGGGCTGGAAGGCGTCCAGAATGGCGTTGGCCTGCTTCTTGGACTTGTTCATGTTCAGCAGGGTCTTGACGTTGTGGCCGATGGCCGCCGGAGCCATGGAGCGTCGGAAGTTGGTGATGGTCACCGTCTGGATCTCATAGCCCTCCTTGGGCACCAGCCGGGTCTCCATGCCGCCGTCGGCCCCCACAAAGAGCACCTCACAGCCCGGGTTCCGCTCCTGGAACATCTGGGCCAGGGCCACGGCCGGGTTTACGTGACCCGCCGTGCCGCCGCAGGTAAAGAGGATCTTCATGCGCTTTTCTCCTCCTCGTAAAAAATGACCGGGGACGGGCCGCCGAGGGCGGCGGCCCCTACAGGCAAATCGATACCCCCGCAGGGGACGGCCTCGCAGAGTTTTCCCCGCAAGGGGGCACCACGCCCGCAGGACGGACGCGCGCCGGGGTCGTCGCGCGCCACGGCCTGGACAGGGCCCGCGGGCGACCACAGGCCGCCCCTACAGCCTCGCAGAGTTTCCGCCGCAGGCGGAAATCAATTCATAAAATGTGCGGAGCAGGACATGCGCCTGCGCAGCACACCGATACCCCTGGCCGTGGCGGCCAGGGCCTCCCCCGCCGTGCGGGGGAGAGGGGGGTATCGCGGTCATTGTGCCGCCCATAGGGCGGCGCGATGACCGCGTATCTAGGGGGGATGTAATCCCCCCTAGACATCCTTTCACTCCTGTTTCGTCGGTGGAATCTGCCTGGACACCGACAGCACAACGCCCATCTCGGCCAGCTGGATCATCAGGGCCGTGCCGCCGTAGCTGAAAAAGGGCAGGGAGATGCCGGTGGTGGGGATCAGGTTGGTGACCACGGCGATGTTGAGGAACACCTGCACCGCTGTCAGGGTGGTGATGCCCACCACCAGCAGGGCGCCGAACCGATCCCGGGCGTGGATAGCGATCCAGTAGCCCCGCATCACCAGCAGGGCAAACAGGATGAGGATCACCGCCGCCCCGATCAGGCCCAGCTCCTCGCAGACGATGGCGAAGATGAAGTCGTTCTCCGGCTCGGGCAGATAGAGGAACTTCTGGCGGCTCTTGCCCAGGCCCAGGCCCAGCAGGCCGCCGGAGCCGATGGCGTAGAGGGACTGGATGATCTGCCAGCCGCCGTCCTGTTTGTAAGACCAGGGATCCTGCCACACCAGGATACGGGTGGACTGATAGTCCTGCATGACCAGGAGCAGCAGCCCAACCAGAGCCGAGGCGCCCAATGCAAACCAGCGCAGCTTAATCCCGGCGGCGAAGAGCACCGCCGCCGCGCCCGCCAGGATCAGCAGGGTGCCCGACATGTGCGGCTCCCTGCTCATAAGGAACACAATCAGCAGCAGGATCAACCCGTAGGGCACCAGCTCCAGAAGGCCGATGCGATCCAGGACGCCCACCACCCCGCTGAGGGGACTGCGGGGGGACAGGCGGACAGGCTTCTCCGTGTTCCGCTTGGACAGCCGGGAGGAGAAGTACATGATCACCGCCACCTTGGCGATCTCCGACGGCTGGAAGGTGCCGAGGCCGGGCACGGCGATCCACCGCTTCACATTGTCGCTGCGGTCGGTGTGGATGCCGGGGATCAGCACCGCGATGAGCAGCAGGATGGCCAGGATCAGGGCGAACACCGACAGCCAGCGGAAGGTCTGGTAGTTGATCTTGGAGACGACGTACATGATGGCCAGGCCGGCCACGGCAAACAGGCCCTGGCGGAAGAAGTAAAATGTGGGATCCCGTCCCTCATAATAGGCCGTGGCGTAGGAGGCGGAGAACACCATGATCACCCCGATGCCGGTGAGCAGCACCACCAGCATCAGGAAGGGCAGATCCATGGGCCCCCGGGCCAGCTGTTCCTCCATGGTCAGATCGCGCTTGCGTTTTGCCAGGGGTCTCCCCTCCTTTCTCCCCCGCAGGGGTTCCTTACCGGTTCATGACCCCCAGGAAGGTGAGCACACACATCACCAGGGTGATGCCGGAAAAGACACAGAAGAGCTTTACTTCGCTCCAGCCCCCCATCTCCAGATGGTGGTGAAGGGGCGCCATGCGGAAAATCCGCTTGCCGTGGGTGAGCTTGAAGTATCCAACCTGTATAATGTCAGACAGAGTCTCCGCAATGTAGATGATTCCCACCGGGATGAGCACCAGGGGAACGTCCAGGGCGAAGGCCAGGCCGCACACCGCGCCCCCCAGGAACAGGGAGCCGGTGTCCCCCATGAACACCTTGGCCGGGTGGAAGTTGTAGAGCAGGAAGCCGAACAGCCCCCCCATCAGGGCGCCGGAGAACAGGCCGATCTCCAGGTGCTGCCAGTACCAGGCCAGCACCGTGAAAAAGGCCATCACCGGGATGGTGACCCCGGCGGCCAGGCCGTCGATGCCGTCGGTGATGTTGACGGCGTTCACCGTGCCCACCATGACGAAGGCGGCGAACACCATGTACACCGGCCAGGGCAGGGCCAGGTTCACGTCGAAGAAGGGGAGGTAGAGCACCGGGCTCAGGTACCCGTGGCTCCGCATGAGCACGGTGAACAGGATGGCCGCCGCCAGCTGGAGCAGGAACTTCTGGGGGGCGGTCAGGCCGGTGTTCTGGTGGTGCTTCACCTTCATGTAGTCGTCGATATAGCCGATGATGCCGAATACCAGGGCGAACAGGAGCACGAAGGCCCCGCCGAAGCGTCCGGCCATAAAGTCGGGCCAGCCCAGCACGGCCGTCACAGCCGCGGCGGCGATGATGAACATCAGGCCGCCCATGGTGGGGGTGCCCTGTTTGGACATGTGCCAGGTGGGGCCGATCTCCTTGATGGACTGGCCGGCCTTCATCCGCCGCAGGAAGGGGATGAGCACCTTGCCCCCCAGGGCGGCCGCCGCAAAGCCCAGTATCACACCGATGACGATCCTCAGCATGTCTTTTGCAACCTCCAAAGCCTCTCAAAGCTCGATTTTTGCCCGCCCGGCGGGCCGGCCATCTATTGTATCACAATCCTCTGCGGGTTTCCACTCCAAAAAAGCAACAAATTTCCGGCTCAGGAGGCGAAATAGGCGGCCACTTCCTCCCGCTCGTCCAGGTGGAGCACCTGCGTGCCCACCTCCTGGTAGGTCTCGTGCCCCTTGCCCGCCAGCACCACCGTGTCGCCGGGCTTCGCCAGGGACAGGGCTCTCCGGATGGCGGCGCGGCGGTCGGGCTCCACCACCACCTCCGCCGCCGTCCCCTCCAGGCCGGGCAAGATGTCGCGGATGATGGCCTCCGGCTCCTCTGTGCGTGGGTTGTCGGAGGTGACCACCGCCACATCGGCCAGGCTGCCGGCGATGGCCCCCATCTGGGGCCGCTTGGTGCGATCCCGGTCGCCGCCGCAGCCGAAGAGGCAGATCACCCGCCCCGCCGTGAAATCCCGGACGGTGGTGAGGATGTTCTCCAGGGCGTCGGGGGTGTGGGCGTAGTCGATGATCACCGCAAAATCCGCCGGGACGGGCACCACCTCGATGCGGCCCTTCACCCCCGGGGCTTTTGCCAGGGCGTCGGCGCAGTCCGCCAGGGGCAGGCCCAGGGCCAGGCCGCAGGTCAGCACCCCCAGGGCGTTGTAGACGGTGAAGCCGCCGGGTATGGGCAGCCTCACCCGGGAAATGGCCCCCTCGGCCACCGCCTCAAACTCCACCCTGTCGGGGAAGAGGCGCAGGTTCTTGGCGGTGAGATCCGCCTCGTCCCGCCGCTCGGAATAGGTGAGCCTGGGGACGGCCACCGTGCGGGCAAAGTAGCGGCCCGCCTCGTCGTCCAGGTTGAGGACGGCGGTGCCGCTCTGGCGGAAGAGCAGGCCCTTGGCGTCCCGGTAGGCCTCCATGGTGCCGTGGAAGTCCAGGTGATCCTGGGTCAGGTTGGTGAAGATGCCCGCCCGGAAGCGCAGGCCGTCCAGCCGGTGGAGCACCAGGGCGTGGGAGGAGGCCTCCATCACCACATGGGTGCAGCCAGCGTCCGCCATCTCCCGCAGGAGCTGCTGCACCTCGTAGGACTCGGGGGTGGTGCGGTGGGCGGGGAGCACCTCCTCCCCCACCATGTTCTGGTTGGTGCCGATGAGGCCCACCCTGGCCCCCAGCACCCCCTCCAGCATGGCCTTGAGCAGGTAGGTGGTGGTGGTCTTGCCGTTGGTGCCGGTGACGGCCAGCAGGGTCAGATCCCGGGCGGGGTGCCCGAACCAGTTGGCGGAAACCGCCGCCAGGGCGGCCCGGGCGTCCGGGGTGACCAGCCAGGGGCCCTCCCCCTCCGGCGGATGCTGGCAGAGCACCGCCGCCGCCCCCTGCTCCAGGGCCTGTGCGATATACTTATGTCCGTCGGTCTTGTAGCCCGGCAGGGCCACGAAGAGACAGCCGGGCACCATGGTTCGGGTGTCATAGCAGATTCCGGAACATTCCACGTCCCCGGCGCGGCGCTCCGTCAGCGCCACGCCGGCCAGCAGCTGGTTCAGTCTCATGCTCTCCCCCCGATCTTGAAAATGGATGCGGCTACAGGCCCTCGCCGCTGGCGCTGCTGTCGCTGAAGCGCACCTCGACGGTGGTGCCCCGGTCTACGCTGGTGCCGGCGGCCACGCTCTGCTCGTAGGCCACCACCCCGGAGCTGTAGTCGGAGGCCCCGGTGGCCCGCATGTACAGGCCCTGGGCGGCCAGCTTCTCCTCCGCCTGGGCGGCGGTGAGGCCCACCACGCTGGGCACCGTCACCTGGTCGGTGGGCACCTCCTCGCCCATGTAGAGCACCACCTGGCTGCCGCCGGGGATGGAGGCGCCCGCCGCCGGGATCTGCCCGGTGACGGCGGCCCCGTCGCCCACGGTGCGCAGGGACAGGCCGTTCTTCTCCAGGCTGGCGGTGGCGGAGGCCAGATCCAGGCCCACCAGATTGGGCACCAGCACGTCGGCGCTGGCGGTGTAGGTCTTCTCCACGCCCAGGTAGCCCAGGATGTCCTCCAGCAGCTCGCCGGCCATGGGGGCGGCCATGTTGCCGCCGCTGATGTACCAGCCGCCGGCGGTGGTGTTGGCGCCGGGGGCGGCGGGCTTGGGGCTGTTGTAGGCCAGCAGGATGATCACCTGGGGGTCGTCCGCCGGGGCAAAGCCCAGGAAGGAGACGATGGTGTAGTCGCTGCCGTACAGGGTCTGGGAGGAACCGGTCTTGCCGCCGATGCGGTAGCCCTCCACGGCGGCGTTGTGGCCGGTGCCGCCGTTGACCACGCCCTCCAGAATGGTGCGGCAGCGCTCGCTGGTCTGCTCGCTGATCACCTGGCGCACCTCGGTGGGCTCGGTGTGCTGCACCACGTTGCCGTCGGGGTCGGTGACCTGGCTGACCACATAGGGCTGCATCAGGTGGCCGCCGTTGATCACCGCCGCCGCGGCGGTGATGAGCTGGAGGGGGGTGACCTGGAAGCGCTGGCCGAAGGAGGCCACCGCCAGATCCACGTTGGTGAACTTATCCCGATCCCAGATCAGGCCGGCGCTGACGGGATTGATGTTCGACTCGCCCAGCACGTCGATGCCGGTCTTCTCCAGGAAGCCGAAGTCCTCCAGGTAGTTGTAGAACTTCTCCGCCCCCAGTGCCTGGCCGATGGCGATAAAGGCCGGGTTGCAGGAGTTGGCCACCGCCTTGGCCAGGGTCTGGGTGCCGTGGCCGTCCCGGTCGGAGCACTGGATGGGAGCGCCGCTCCAGCCGTCCACCTGGGCCACGCCGGAGCAGTAGAAGGTGCTGCTCTCGCTGACCACGCCCTCCTCCAGGGCGGCGGCCAGGACGATGGACTTGAAGGTGGAGCCGGGCTCATAGGTGCTGCTGATGGAGCGGTTGGCCCACTGTTTGTACAGCACCTCGCTCTCCGCCGCCGAGATGGCCGTGTCTCTGGCCACCTCGGTGGTGGCGCCCTCGGCCAGGGCCTTCTGATAGGCCTCCTCCTTGGTGTACTCCCCGCTCTCGATATCCGCCAGATACTGGAGGAGCACCGGGTCGCTCACCGCCCAGGGGTCGTTGGGATCAAAGGTGGGGGAGTTGGCCCAGGCCAGGATCTCCCCGGTGTTGGGATCCATGGCGATGCAGAAGCCGCCGTCCTGCACCTCGAACTGCTCGATGCCCTTGGCCAGGATGTTCTCGCAGAAGCTCTGGATCTTGGAGTCCAGGGTGAGCTCCAGATCGCAGCCGTCCATCCCGTCGTAGTAGTTTTCGTACTGATAGAGCATCTGGGTGCCGTCGGCGTTCTTGGCGGTGACGATGCGCCCGGTCTCGCCGGCCAGGACGCTCTCGTACTGGGCCTCAATGCCGTAGGCGCCGGTGTTCTCCGTGTTGGGGTTCACCCAGCCGATCACCTGGGCGGCCAGGCTGCCCTTGGGGTAGATGCGCATGGTGGTGGGCGGGGTGAAGATGCCGGTGATGTGGTTCTCGGTGGTGAAGGCCAGCACCTCGTTGCGGGTGTCCTCGTCCACCCGCTGGGCGATGATCTCGTACATGGAGTAGGTCTTTTCCAGCCGTTTCAGGATGTCCTCCTCCTCCAGGCCCAGGATCTGGGCCAGGTTGGAGGCGATGAACTCGTCGGTGGGCTCCGGGTAATCCAGCTCCTTCCCGTTTTTCACGTCGTCGGCGTACGCCTCCTGGCAGGCCAGGATCTCCTTGGGGGAGAGCTGGATGTTGTACACCGTGGCGCTCATGGCCAGCACCTCGCCGTTGCGGTCGTAGATCACGCCCCGCTGGGCGGCCACGACGGAGTCGCCGGTCTGCTGCTCCACCGCCAGCTCCTGAAAGCGGTCGTAATCCCGGATCTGGATCTGCCAGAGCCGGACAAACAGCGGAATGAATACCGCCACGCCAAAGACGGCCAGCAGGATCAGGGTGCGCACCAGGATGGTGCGGTTGGCCCGGTGGTCGGGCTGCTGGACGACTCGTCTGTGCTTTCTCTCTGCCATGATTCACCTCGCGCCTTTCGGGGATGGAAGTACCGGAAAGGGTGTAAGAAAATTCCTTTTCTTACACCCTCTCATCTTTCTGTGTATCAGGGCCGCCGGGCAGCCCGTCTCTCTTTCTGGGGCCTCCAAATCATGATATGGCCGCACTCACCGGAAATATGTCACGATTTCCTCCGCAATGGATTTGACGCTCTGGAACATGCCCTCCAGGCCGGAGGTTCCGTCCTCCTGCTGGAAGACCTTCACGGTGTTGGGCTCGGACAGATCCACATACACCGTCTGGCCGTTCTGGGGCTCCACCATGGTTCCGCTGGTGGTCAGGGACTCCTGAATGGCATCCAGATCGTAGGCCAGCTCATACTGGGCCCGCAGCTTGGCCTCCTCGGACTGGAGGGTGGTCATCTCGCTGTTGAGGGCCACCACCTGCTGGGAGATGGTCATCAGCCGGGCGTAGCTGAACAGCAGCAGCACGGCGAACACGCCCACCGCCAGGAAGCCCACCACGGCGAAGGGGGACACGGCGCCGGCCTCCCGCACGCGCACCCGGGGGCGCACCACCGCCCGTTCCCGGGGACGCACCACCGGGCGGGGCTGGAGCACCTCCTCCCGCTCCAGCTGGCGGGCGGCAGAGCCGTCATAGGCCTCATAGGGCACGGTGTCATACTTGGAATACCTGATGTTTCTGCGTCTGACGGCAGTTGCCATGGGTGTGTCCACTCCAATCTCTCGTGTAGAATGCGCTCCGGCCTTACAGCTTCTCCGCCACGCGCAGCTTGGCGCTGCGGGCGCGGGGGTTTTCCTCCAGCTCCTCAGGGCCGGAGACGACGGGCTTTCTGGTAATCAGCCTGATCTGCGGCTTCTTCCCGCACACACAGACCGGGAAGTCGGGCGGGCAGGTGCAGCCCTTGGCAAAGGCGGCCAGGCCGTTTTTGACGATGCGGTCTTCCAGGGAGTGGAAGGAGATCACCGCCAGCCGTCCGCCGGGGTTGAGCCGGGGCACCGCCCGCTGCACCATCTTGTCCACCGCGCCCAGCTCGTCGTTGACGGCGATGCGGATGGCCTGGAAGGTGCGCTTGGCCGGGTGTTGCTTCTCCCGCAGGGCCGCGGGGGGCAGGGCGCTCTTGATCACGTCCACCAGCGCCAGGGTGGTCTCGATGGGCTGCTTGTCCCTTGCCCGGACGATGGCGCCCGCAACTGCGGGGGCGTACCGCTCCTCCCCGTACTGCCAGAGGATGCGCCGCAGCTCCTCCTGGGGCCACTCGTTGACCACCGCCCGGGCGGTCAGGGTATCGGTCTGATCCATGCGCATGTCCAGGGGCGCGTCCGCCATGTAGGAGAAGCCCCGGGACGGGTCGTCCAGCTGGGGGGAGGACACCCCCAGGTCAAAGAGCATGCCGTCCACCCGTTCCAGCCCCAGGCCGTCCAGAATGGCGTCCAGCTCGCAGAAGTTGTTGTGTACCAGCGTCACCCGCTCCCGCCAGGGGGCGAGGCGCTCCTCCGCCGCGTCCAGGGCTGCCTGATCCCGGTCCACACAGATGAGCCGCCCGGTGGTCAGCCGCGCCGCGATCTCCCGGCTGTGGCCCGCCCGGCCCAGGGTGCCGTCCAGATACACCCCGTCAGGGCGGATATTCAGGGCCTCCAGGCACTCGCGCAGCAGCACCGGCTTGTGGGAAAATACCTGCTCACTCATCAGAATCCCAGCGCCTCCATGCACGCGGACATCTTCTCCGGTGTCATCTCTTCCTCCTCCTGGGCCGCCCAGGCGTCGGCGCTCCAGATCTCGGCCCGGTCGTGGACGCCGATGATCACCACGTCCTTGTCCAGCCCGGCGTACCTGCGCAGCTTCTGGGGGATGACGATGCGGCCCTGGCTGTCCAGCTCGCACTTGGCGGCGTTGGCGAACAGGGGGCGCATGGCCTTGGACTGGCTCATGGGCAGGGAGGCAAATTTTTCTGTAAACCGATCCCAGGTGGACTGGGGATAGATGGCCAGACAGGCGTCCACGCCCATGGCCAGATAGAAGGAGACGCCCAGCTCCTCCCGGAGCTTGGCGGGGATGAACAGGCGGCCCTTGGCGTCGATGCTGTGCTCGTAGGTGCCGGTCACGCTGCTCACTCTCCCTCCACTTTACTGTCTATCAGCGGTCTTTCCCTCCACTTTGCCCCACTTTCCTCTTTAGTATAAATGCTTTGTAACAGAATTGCAATAGTTTTTTCTTCTTTTTTGCCGGGAAAAATACCGGGATTCCAACGGAAATCCTTCCTTTTCGGAACGAAAAACATTTGTTCGATCCGATCCGTTGCAAATGGTATCAAAAAGCCGCCAGACCTTGTGGTCTGGCGGCTTTTTGCCCCGTATTTTGTGTTGTTATGGAAACCCGCCGCAGCTCTGCCGCGAAAAAGCCGCCGGAGGCTCTTCCCTCCGGCGGCTCCCATTTTATTACTCCTCCGACTCCACGTCATAGGGCTGGCGGCCGGTCTGGGCCGCCCCACCCGCCAGGGCCCGGAACCGGGCCCGGGACTTCTTGATCTCGTCATAGGCCTCCGCCACCGCCTCCTCGGTGCGGCGCAGGGCGTCCTCGCAGTAGTCGTTGGCCGCCTTGCGGAGATCCCGGCTGCGCTCCTCGGCGGTGCGCATCAGCTCGTTGGCCTTCTGCTTGGCCTGGGCCAGCAGCTCGTCCTCCGACACGATCTGCTTGGCCTTGTCCTCCGCCTGCTTGCGGATGAGCTCCCCCTCCCGCTTGGCGGAGGCGATATACTCCGTGCGGGCGGCGATGAGCTTCTTGGCCTCGGCCAGCTCCATGGGGAACTGGGCGCGGATCTCGTCCAGCAGATCCAGGGCCTTGTCCCGCTCCAGGATGCACTTGTCGCTGCTCAGAGGCATGCTCTTGGCCTCGTCGATCATCTCAAAGAGCATGTCCAGTAATTCTTCCACGCCGGTGGCCATCAGCCATCCCTCCTGCCGTTCATTTTTTCCTGAATGTCCGCGATGATCTCCCGCGGCACGAAGTCGGACAGATCCGCCCCGTAGCGGGCCATCTCCTTCACCATACTGGAGCTGACGTAGGTGTATTTTGCGCTGGAGGGGAGGAACATGGTCTCCAGCCGGGGGTTGAGCTTCCGGTTGATGAGGGCCATCTGCAGCTCGTTCTCATAGTCGGACACCGCCCGCAGCCCCTTCACCAGGGTACACGCCTTCTTCTGCCGGGCGTACTCGGCAATGAGGGTGGAGGAGCTGTCCACCTCCACATTGGGCAGCTTGGCCACCACCCGGCGGATGAGCTCCACCCGCTCGGCCTCGGTGAACAGGCCCCGGTTCACCTTCTCCGAGTTGACCATGACGCACACGATCAGCTTGTCAAAGCACACGGCGGCCCGCTTGATGATGTTCAGATGCCCCAAGGTAATGGGGTCAAAGCTGCCCGGGTAGATGGCGGTTTTCATGGGGGCTCACTCCCTTATGTTCGCACAGCCCTCAGACCGCACGGTGGTAAAGCGTGATCTTGATCTTGCCGTAGCGGTAGTCCCGGCCCTTCTGATAGGGGGGCGCCAGCTCCGGCAGCGCCGCCTCCGCGGCGCTTTCGCACACTATTATACCATGTTCCGTGACGATGTCAATCTTGGCAATCATCTCCAGGGCCTTTTCCAGCATGCCGGTGCCATAGGGGGGGTCCAGAAAAATCAGGTCAAATTTCTCCCGGCAGCCGGTAAGGAAGGCCAGATAGTCCCCCTGGACCACCTTCCCCTGCTCCGCCAGACCGGTGTGGGCCAGGTTCTGCCGGATCACGGCGGCGGCCTCCTTCCGCACGTCCACAAAGGTGCAGGACGCCGCCCCCCGGGACAGGGCCTCGATGCCCATCTGGCCGGTGCCGCCGAAGAGATCCAGCACCCTCCGGCCCTCAATGTCAAACTGGACGATGTTGAACACCGACTCCTTCACCTTGTCGGTGGTGGGCCGGGTCTCCAGGCCGGGCAGCTCCTTCAGCTTCCGCCCCCGGGCAATGCCGGTAATCACGCGCATATTCATTCCTCGCTTTCTTGTATATCCTGTGCCTTCACCGGGGCAGCGGGCCGCTGCCATTCCAGAAGAACCGGGTGCCCTCGGCCTCAGGCACGTTGAGATAGTCCCACTGGTGGTTGCTCTGGCGCAGGGAATCGCTGGTCACGTTGAAGTGCCGGTGGTGCGTCCAGTCCCAGTCGGACTCCGGGACGTCCTCCCAGCTGGCCGGGTCGTTCCAGGTGGGGTCCACCCCGTACCACTCCCCCTCCAGCCGCACCAGGTTCCAGGCGTGGTCGCTGGTGGAGCGGGACGAGGCCCCCACCACCGTGACGCACTCCACCCCCGCCAGATCCATCAGCAGCTGAAAGGAGGCGGCATAGCCCAGGCAGATGGCGTATCCCTCCACCAGGGCGCCATAGGGATTGGTGTTGTCCGGCAGGCCCTGGGCGTGTCGCGGTCGTACACCGCCTCATCGTAGCGGACCCCCCGCAGCAGGGCGTCGTGGAGGGCCAGCTCCTTTTCAAAGTCGGTCATACCGTCGGTGATGCAGCCGGCAAAGATCTCCCGGCAGCGGGCCAGGATGGCCCCGTCCTTCTCGCTCAGGCCCTCCTCCTCCCCGCTCTCCCAGGCCGCCAGAATGGCGGAGGTGTCGTAGAGGGTCATGTCAAATTCATTGGGCGGGTCGAAGGGCTCAAAATCGCTGATGTCCAGCTCGGGGTTGAGCACTTCCGGAGCTGCATCCGGGGTGGGTGCGGGTGCCAGCGCCGTGACGGCCTCCCCGTTCAGGGCCGCCGACAGGGCGGCCTCCGCCCCCTCCGGGTCGGCGCAGACCAGCAGGGCGGCGTAACCCTCCGCCGTCACCACCCGGGCCTCCTCCAGCAGGGCGGCCTGCTCGGGGGCGTAGCCGAAGAAGTCCCCGAGCCGGGCCTGCCGGTGGGCCTCCAGCGCCTCCGCCTCAGTCCCGGCGTAGTCGGCCTGGGCCAGCCGGAGGACGATCACCTCCCGGGCGTCCACGCCGGAGGCGGCATATACCGCCGCCTCGGTCCACAGGCCCTCCTCCACGCCGCAGATGTCGGTGAGGTAGTCTGTCCGCGCCTCGCCCTCCATGGCGGTGAGCCCGGCGGCGTCCTCCTGGCTGTCCAGCACCGCCTGGGCGGCCTGATCCGCCCCCACGTAATCCGCCGGGGCGGCGGCGGTCTCCGCCGCATCCTCCCCCGCGCAGGCGCACAGGGTCAGCAGCAGGGCCAGCAGCGGCAGCAGGCACTTCATTCCCTCTCCTCCTTCTCCCGGAAGAACTGGTACACCGCCCGAGCGGTGTTTTTGGGCACGGCCTCCTCCAGCTCCGCCAGGGAGGCGGCTTTGATATTTTTCACGCTCTTGAAATGCTTCAGCAGCTCCGCCCGCCGCTTCTCCCCCACACCGGGTATCTTGTCCAGCACCGAGCCCTTTACCCGCTGGTTCTGCTGCTGGCGGTGGAACTCGATGGCGAAGCGGTGGGTCTCCTCCTGGATCTGGCCGACCAGGGAAAAGATGGCCTGGTTGGCCTGGATGCCGATCTCCCGGCCCTCGGGGGTGACCAGGGCCCGGGTGCGGTGGCGGTCGTCCTTCACCATGCCGAACACCGGGATGGACAGGCCCAGCTCCTCCAGCACCCGCACCGCCACGTTGGCGTGGTTCACGCCGCCGTCGATGAGCAGCAGGTCGGGCTTGTCTGCGAACTTCTCGTCCCCGTCCAGGTACCGCTGGAACCGGCGGCGGAGCACCTGGTCCATGGAGGCGTAGTCGTCGGGGCCGTCCATGTCCTTCAGCTTGAAGCGGCGGTAGTCCCGCTTCAGGGGCTTGGCGTTGACGTACACCACCATGGAGGCCACGATGTCGTCGGCGCCCTGGTTGGAGATGTCGTAGGACTCGATGCGCCGGGGGGGCGTCTCCAGCCCCAGCATGCGGCCCAGCAGCTCCATCAGCTTGCTCTGCCGCTCCTCCCGGGTGGTCCAGCGCTCCACCTCCTCCGCCGCGTTCTTGTTGGCCAGGCGGATCAGGTCCATCTTGGCCCCCCGCTGGGGGGTGACCAGCTCCACCCTGTGGCCCGCCTGCTCGGAGAACAGGCGCATGAGGGGCACCTCGTCCTCCAGGGCGCAGGGCAGCAAAATCTGCTTGGGAATCTGCCCCCGGGGGGCGTAGTACTGCCGCACCAGGGCGGACAGGATGTCCGCCGTGTCCTCCTCCATGGGGGTGTCGATCAGCTCCCAGTCCTTGGCGGCCAGATCGCCCCCGGCGAAGTGGAGCACCACAAAGCAGCTCTTGGTGGCCTCCCCCTTGAAGAAGCCCACCACGTCGGTGTCCGCCAGGGAGCCGGCCACCACCTTCTGCCGCTTGCCCAGCAGCTCGATGGCCCGGTAGCGGTCCCGCAGCTCGGCGGCCTTCTCGAAGCGCAGCTCCTCCGCCGCCTGCTCCATCTCCGCCTGGAGCTCGTCCCCCACCTCCTGGAACTTGCCCTCCAGCAGGCGGATGGCCTGGTCGATGGCCTCCCGGTAGCGGGACTGGTCCATCTCCTTCCGGCAGTAGCCGTCGCACTGGCCCATGTGGTAGTTGAGACAGGGCCGCTCCTTCCCGATGTCCCGGGGGAATTTCCGGTTGCAGGAGGGCAGCTTCAGCGCCACCCGCAGGGCGTCCACGATGTTCTGGGTGGCCCCCCGGCTGCCGTAGGGGCCGAAGTACCGGGCCCCGTCCTCCGCCGCCCGGTTGGCCAGGGAGAAGCGGGGATAGGGGTCCTTCACCGTCAGGCGGATATAGGGGTAGCCCTTGTCGTCCTTCAGCAGGATGTTGTACCGGGGCTGGTGCCGCTTGATCAGCGAGTTCTCCAGCACCAGGGCCTCGAACTCCGAGTCGGCCACGATCACGTCGAAGTGGTCGATCTGGCTCACCATGGCCCGGGTCTTCTCCGTGTGGGAGGCCAGGTTGGCGAAGTACTGGCTCACCCGGTTTTTCAGGGCTTTGGCCTTGCCCACGTAGATGACCTCGTTCTTGGCGTCCTGCATGATATACACGCCCGGCTTCAGCGGCAGGGCATGTGCTTTTTCTTTCAGTTCATCAAAAGTCATAGTTAGGAGTATATGTCCTCCCTCTCGCTGGTGGTTGTCATGCCCTGCCGCCGGAGTGCGCCCGCTATGGGGCGGTTTCCTCCAGCATGGGGTTGTACATCATGACGGCATGGTTCTCGGTGACGAACTCGTCCCCCAGCTCGGTCCCGTCCAGGGAATACACCCGCCGGAACAGGGTGTTGTGGCGGGTGAAGCCGCCCCAGTATTCTCCCCGGATCTCATGCTCTTTTTCGTACACCTGGTAGCGGCGGTCCCGGGGGGCGTCGGCCCGCCAGGCCCCCTCCAGGTGGGTCTCCGTCACCCGGAGGGACAGGCGCCAGGTGTGGGGGGTGTCGTTGCGCACCATGAGATCCATGTAATTATAAAAGCAGGTGGCCCCGCTGCCGAAGGGCTGGGTGCGGTTGGAGTCGGGAAACACGT
>NZ_JAHZDL010000017.1:0-10891 GCF_019422385.1 Flavonifractor sp. | reverse complement strand
AAGCAGGTGGCCCCGCTGCCGAAGGGCTGGGTGCGGTTGGAGTCGGGAAACACGTCGTAGCCGTGCCGCCACCGCTCGGTCACCGTCAGGGGGGTGTGGAGGGTCATCCAGTAGAGCAGGTTGGTCATCTGGCACAGACCCCCGCCGATACCGGAGGCCACGTGCCCGTTGCGCAGGATCATCCCCTCCACATAGCCGCGCCGCCGGGTGGGCCTGCCCACCGTCCGCCAGAAGGACAGGGTCTCGCCGGGCGCCAGGGTCAGGCCGTCCAGCCTGGCCGCCGCCAGGCGCAGATTGGTCACCTTGCTGCGCTGGAGGGCCATATCCTCCCCCCGCAGCTGGCGCAGCAGGGGGGTGCGGTGCTCCGCCCACAGGTGGGGGCACGCCGCCCCGGGGCGGGACCGGGCAAAGCGCAGGCCGCCGGTGTGCCAGTACAGCCGCCGGCGGCAGCACAAAACCAGCGCCCCCAGCTTCAGCCGCAGAGCGCCCCGCCGCCGGGGCTCGGGAGTCAGCCTGCGATCCATCTCTCCACACCTCCCGTCTATCAAAAAAAGCGCCGCAGCTGCGGCGCTTTTTTCTCTCGCTCGTTTGACTTACTCAGCGAAGTTGGAGGAGATCAGCTCGATGAGCGCCTCCACGGCCTCCTTCTCGTCGGGGCCGTCCGCGATGAGGTTGATGGAAGTCCCCTTCACGATCCCCAGAGAGAGCACACCCAGCAGGCTCTTGGCGTTCACCCGGCGCTCGTCCTTCTCCACCCAAATGGAGCTCTTGAACTCATTGGCTTTCTGGATGAAAAACGTGGCGGGTCTGGCGTGCAGACCGACCTGGTTGTTCACAACTGCCTCTTTCATATACATAGCGTTTTCCCCCCAAAGATGCATTCGCATACTACGTATTATAGGATAGCAAATTTATCCCAAACCGTCAATATCAAAATACACAAATAACATGGAATGGACTGTAGAAAAAGACGAATCAGCGCCGTTTGTCCACCTTTTGGTGTCCTGTTGTCCACGCAACGCGGACAGTGTCACCGCAGCTCGGCGATGGTAACGCCATCCTCACGGCGCGGAGGCTTTCTGCGGAAAGCCTGTCGCTTCGCTCCGAGCCGCGCCTTCCGGGGGGAATCGATTCCCCCCGGAGGCCCCCCACGCGTTCCCGCGTGGGACGGGGGTTGTTCTATCGCAGCTCGGCGATGGTCACGCCATCTTCCCCCTCGCCGTAGCGGCCGGGGCGGAAGGATTTGATATAGCGGCTGCGCTTCAGGTGCTCCCGCACCGCGCGGCGCACCGCGCCGGTGCCCTTGCCGTGGATGATGCGCACCTCGTTGAGCTTGCCCAGCACCGCGCTGTCCAGGAAGAGATCCAGAGCGCCGATGGCCTCGTCCACCATCATGCCCCGGAGATCCACCTCCGGGGAGGCCCCCATGGCCCGCAGCTTGTGCTCCGCCCGCTGGACCACCTTCTTGGCCGCCTTCTGGGTCTCCCCCTCCACCACCCGGACCTCGTCCTGCTTGGCGGAGATTTTCAGAATGCCGGCCTGGAGCTGGAGAGAGCCGTCCTTGTTCACCGACAGGACGGTGGCCTGGGTGCCCATCTTCACCAGCTCCACCGTGTCCCCCGCCTTGGCCGGGCGGGTGGGGGGCGGCGCGGGCTCCTGGGGCCGCTGGCCCAGCTTGCCCTCCGCCTGGTTGAGGCTGTGGAGCAGGGCGGAGCGCTCGTCGTTGACCCGCTGCCAGTCCTCCTCCTTACGCTGGCGGCGGCGCATCTCGTTCAGCTCCCGGAAGGTCTGCTCGGCGGTGTCCCGGGCCTCGTCCAGAATGGCCCGGGCCTCCGCCTGGGCCTTCTCCACCGCCTTGGCCCGCTGGGCCTCCAGCTGGGCCTTGTACTCCCGGCTGGCCTTGGCCGTCTCCTCCATCTCCCGGCGGAGCTTTGCCGCGGCCTCCTTCTCTTTCTCCATCTGGTGGCGCTGCTCGTCCAGCTGGGTGAGCACGTCCTCAAACCGCACGTTCTCCGCGTCGATGCGGGCGGCGGCCTTCTGGATGATGGATTTGGGCAGGCCCAGCCGCTCCGAGATGGCGAAGGCGTTGGACTTGCCGGGTATGCCGATGAGCAGCCGGTAGGTGGGGGCCAGGGAGTCCACGTTGAACTCACAGGATGCGTTCTCCACCCCCGGAGTGGTCATGGCGTACACCTTCAGCTCGGCGTAGTGGGTGGTGGCGGCCACCAGGGCCCCCATCTCCCGGGCGCTGTCGATGACGGCGGCGGCCAGGGCCGCGCCCTCGATGGGGTCGGTGCCCGCCCCCAGCTCGTCAAAGAGGATCAGGGTGCGGTCGTCCGCCTCCTTCAGGATGCCCACGATGTTCACCATGTGGGAGGAGAAGGTGGACAGGCTCTGGGCGATGGACTGCTCGTCCCCCACGTCGGCCAGCACCCGGTCGAACACCCTGACGCGGCTGTCGTCCCCCACGGGGATGTGGAGGCCGCACTGGGCCATGAGGGTGAGCAGGCCGATGGTCTTGAGAGTGACGGTCTTGCCGCCGGTGTTGGGGCCGGTGATCACCAGGGTGTCGAAGTCCTCCCCCAGCATCAGGTCGTTGGCCACCGCCTTGTCCGGATCCAGCAGGGGGTGGCGGGCCTTGCGCAGGTAGAGGCCCTTTTCGGCGATTTTGGGTGCGCAGGCGCGCATCCGGTAGGACAGCTGGGCCTTGGCGAAGATCACGTCCAGGAAGATCAGCAGGCGGTAGTCCTGGGCGATGTCCTCCCCGAACTGGGCGCAGTCGGCGGACAGCTCCGCCAGGATGCGCTCGATCTCCTTCTCCTCCCGGGACTGGAGCTCCTTGAGCTCGTTGTTGGCCTTCACCACCCCCATGGGCTCGATGAAGAAGGTGGAGCCGGAGGAGGACACGTCGTGAACCAGGCCGGGCACGTCGTTCTTGTGCTCCGACTTCACCGGCACCACGAAGCGGTCGTTGCGCTGGGTGATGATGGCCTCCTGGAGGTACTTGGCCTGGTTGGAGGAGATGAGCTTGTTCAGAATGTCCCGCACCTTGGAGGCGGTGGCCCGGATGTGCCGCCGGATGGAGGCCAGCTCCGGGCTGGCCGCGTCGGCGATCTCGTCCTCCCCCAGGATGGAGCCGGTGATCTTCTCCTCCAGGAAGCGGTTGGCCGTCAGGGAGCGGAACAGGTGGTCGATGCAGGTCTTGGCCCGGTCGCCCTCCCCCTCGCCGTACTCCTTGGCGGAGCGGGCCGCCCGCAGCACGGCGGCGATGTCCAGCAGCTCCCGGGTGTTCAGCGCGCCCCCCATGTGGGCCCGCTGGAGGGAGGGGGCCACCGGCTTGACGCCGGACAGGGAGGGACTGCCCCGCAGGGCGGTCATCTGGACGGCGGCGCTGGTCTCGTCCAGGGCCCGCTGCACATCGTCGGCGTCGGTCAGGGGGCGCAGCGCCAGGCAGCGCTCCTTGCCCTCCTCCGTCACCGCCTGCTCCGCCAGGCGCTCCAGCACCTTGGGCAGCTCTAAGGTCTGTATGGATTTCTCAAATAAATCGGTCATATCGTCTTGTTCATCCTATTTGAAATTTCTCGGGAGAGCCGTCCCGCCGCACAGATGCGCCCTCCGGCGCGTAGGCTGGGGCAGGAGGGATTCCCATGGAAACTGATTCCTACACCTTCACGGAGGCCCAGCTGATCCTGCTCAACGCCAGCGTCAACGCCTGGCGGGGCAGCTCCTTCTGGGCCCTCATGTATATGCAGAGCCGCCTGTTCGACGCGGAAAACGCGGACAGCATCTACCAAGAGCTCCAGACCCAGCCCGCCCACTACGACCAGATCATGGAGCGGTACTACGGCGTCAGCCTGACCAGCGGGGCGGCCGCGGACGGCTCCCCCCTCTATCACTACTACGACACCTATCTGGAGCATCTGAAGCAGCGCCAGCGCCGGCAGGCCGAGCAGATCCGCCAGCAGTGGCTGGAACTCAACCGCCTCACCGCCCAGCGGCTGGCGGAGCTCAACCCCCACTGGGAGAGCAGCCTTTGGGGCTCCATGTTCACCCACAACACCAACCTGCTCTGCCAGGCCGCGGATCAGGATCTCCTGGGCAACTACCGGGCCATCAGCTCCTCCTACCTGCTGCTGGATCGGCTGGCCCAGGAGATGGGGGAGTACATGGCCACCGGCATCATCCGGCAGTTCGGCGTGGCCTGAGAACTGGCGCCGCGGGCTGTGCCCGCGGCGCTTTTCTGCCCCTCAGCAGGTGTTTACAGCAGCTCACACCGCAGGGTGAGCACCGCCCGGCCGCCCACCTGCACCTTCACGCCGCCCTCCGTCTCAGTGAGGCGGCTGAGGATCTCCGAGGGCTTGCCCATCTTCTCCCCCTGGACGAAGCGGTTGTCCGCCCCGGCGGCCACCAGGCCCCGGCGGAACAGGTAGTAGGTCAGGGCCCCGTTGGAGGTGCCGGTGGCGGCCTCCTCCGGGATGGCATACAGAGGGGCGAAGTTGCGGCAGTGGGCGGTGGCATCCGCCGTACCGGCGCAGAACATGTGGACGCCCACCACGCCGTAGTGCTCCGACAGGCGGGTGACCTCCCCCTCGTTCTGCACGGCCCGCTCCAGGGCGTCCAGATCCTTCACGGGCAGGAGGATGTCCAGCAGGCCGGTGCTCACCGCCTGGGCCTCCAGGCCGTCAGGCCGGTCGGCCAGGGATAGGCCGTAGGCGGCGTAGAGCTCCGCCTGCTCCTCCTCCGAGAAGCCCCGACCGTCGGTGGGGGGCGCCATGTCCATCCACACCGAGTCCGCCCCCACCTGGATGGTGAGATCGCCGGAGCGGGTGTGGAGGGCGTAGTCGCCGGGCCCGATGGCCCCGGTGTCCCGCAGGACGGTGAAGGAGGCGATGGTGGCATGGCCGCAGAGATCCACCTCCTCCGCCGGGGTGAAGTAGCGGATGTGGAAGGATTTCTCCCCCGTCTGCCGCACAAAGGCGGTCTCCGAGTGCTTCAGCTCCCCGGCCAGGGCGCGCATCAGGCCCTCCTCCGGGAAGGGCTCCCTTCCCAGCAGGGCCACGCCGGCCTGGTTGCCGGAAAAGCGCCGGGTGGTAAAAGCGTCCGCGACGTACAGCTTCATAGTCAATTCCCCCATTGATGATAAAAATCCAGGGTGCGAAACCCCCGGTCCAGCTGTGTGGTGAGAAACTGCTCGCAGGCCCGCCCCAGGCGGGCCAGGCTGTCCCCGTCCGCCTGGAAGGAGAACAGCCGCTTGGGATTGCCGTAGACGATGTGGCGCATGGCGGCCACAGCCCCCGGTGTCAGGGGCAGGTCGTCCCCCTCCCCCACCCGGCAGGACGCGCAGTGGAGCACCCCCTCGGTCAGGTGGAAGCGGGGCATTTCCGGCTCGGGCACGCCGCAGACGGCGCAGGCGTCCACCAGGGGCTCATACCCCGCCAGGCACATGAGGCGCAGCTCGTAGGCCGCCTTCACCAGGGCCAGGGGCTTGTTGAGCTGATCCAGGGCGTACAGGGCGTTGAGGATCAGCGACAGGGCCGCCGGGTCGGGCCGCCCCTCTACCGCCACGGCCTCCATCACCTCTGCGAAGTAGGAGGCCAGGCTCAGCTTCACCACGTCGGACTTCATGTGCCAGAACTGCTGGAGGGATTCCGCCTCGTTGAGGGTGAAGTGATCCCGGTACTCGAACAGGGTCATGTCCGAGTAGACCAACAGCTGGGCCGAGGCCGCCAGAGGGCTCCCCTTCCGGCGGCAGCCCCGGGCCTTGACCGTGCGCCTGCCCCCCTCGGCGGTGAGGACGGTGAGAATCTTGTCCGACTCTTTGTAGTTGACCTCCCGGAGCACCAGCCCCTGGGTGCTGATGTGCGCGCCGCTCATTCGTCCCGGTATCCGAAGTTATGGATCAAATTCAAGTTGTCCCGCCAGTTCTCCTTCACCTTTACCCAGGTCTGGAGAAACACCTTGGCGTCCAGGAACCGCTCCATATCCGAGCGGGCCAGGGAGGAGATCTTCTTGAGCATGGCGCCCCCCTTGCCGATGATGATGCCCTTGTGGCTGGCCTTCTCGCAGTAGATGGTGGCGTCCAGCTCGATCACCCCGTCCTCCCGCTCGGAGAAGCGGGTCAGCTCCACGGCGGTGCCGTGGGGGATCTCCTTGTCCAGGCAGAGCAGCAGCTTCTCCCGCAGGATCTCGGCGCAGATCTGCCGCTCCGGCTGGTCGGTGATCATGTCCTCGGGGAAGAGCTGGGGCCCCTCGGGCAGGAACTGGGAGAGCAGCTCCAGCAGCTCGTCCACCCCCTCGCCGTTCCTGGCGGAGATGGGCAGGATGGCGGCGAAGTCGTGGGCCGCCCCGTACACCTGCATAACGGAGAGCAGCTTCTCCTTCTCCACCGTGTCGATCTTGTTGATCACCAGCACGGCGGGCACGTTCAGGGCCTTGATGCGCTGGATCAGCTCCGCCTCGGGGGCGCCGATGTGGTCGATGGGCTCCACCAGCAGGAGCACCGCGTCCACGTCGGCCACGCTCTCCCGCACCACCTTCACCATGTAGTCCCCCAGCCGGGTACGGGCCCGGTGCAGGCCCGGCGTGTCCAGGAACACATACTGGCAGTCGTTTTTGTTCACCACCGCGCAGATACGGTTGCGGGTGGTCTGGGGCTTGTTGGTGACGATGGCGATCTTCTCGCCCACCAGGGCGTTGGTCAGGGTGGACTTGCCCACGTTGGGCCGGCCCACAATGGCAATCATGCCGGATTTCTTGATGTCCATAATGACACTCCTTATCTGCTCTTTCGTTTCCCGCCGGCCCAACCCGCGAAGCGGGCGCGCCTTTGGCGCGTACAAGCGTTTTGGGCCGCGCCCAAAACCTTGATGCCGGGCCAATTCACTTGGCCCGCGCAGATAAAATCACTTGGGGTCCCCACGGGGCGTGAGCCGCGCGGGGCGCCGGCCCACAATGGCAACCATACCGGATTTCTTGATGTCCATAGGTAATCCTCAACTTTCTTGAGCAGTTTTATGATGGTATTTTCAAACAGAGACAGCAGGCGGCGGGGGCAAGCCCCCGCCCTACGGCGCCGGTCCAAACTATAGCAGCCGCCGGGGTATTTCAGCGGCATGGCACCGATGGCGGCCCGGCGGGCCAAGCCGATACAGCGCGGCGGCTGTCAGGGCCTGCGGGGTAATCCCGATGCGTGCCGCCCAAGGCGCGGCAGCGCCTGTGACGCAAGTGAACACGGGGCCCCCGCCGAAGCCCAGCGAAGCGGGTTCGGTGGGGAGAGGAGGCACAGTGGAAGGAGTGAGCTTTGCCGTATGCGGCGAAGCGAATGATCTGGAACTTGTGCCGACGAAGCGGGCGTCGATGCGCGGTTGGTCTTTGCCCTGTCCGTACAACCCACCGCCGCCACGAGCCCCCGTTTGGGGATCCAGGGGGCAGAGCCCCCGGCCCTTCTTTTCCCCCATTTCTTTGGGAAGAAATGGGGGCGCCGTCGTCGGCCCAAGCTGCGGATCGTTCGCTTCCGGGCAGGCCCGAAAGCTCATTCCCTCCGCTGGGCCTCCTCTCCCCACGACGACCACTCCGTTGGGTCGCCGCGGGGGCCCCATTGGGCGCGCCCCGCGGGGGGCACCCCCGGCAGACGGGCGACCACAGGTCGCCCCTACGGATGCGGGCGGATGATATCCGCCCCTACGGGCCGGGCAGTTGACATACCGTGCCGGGCAGACCCATCCCCCGGTGGGCCCGGTAAATGACGGCGGGGGCAAGCCCCCGCCCTACGGGCAGGGAAACGGGCGGCGCGTCAAGGATGCCGCGCCCTACGATTCCGGCCCATCTCCGCCCGCTCGGGTGATGCCCAGCCCATTCAGGATGGCCTCCTCCCGCGCCCGCATCTGGGCCTTCATGGGCCCCTCGTCCAGGTGGTCGTAGCCCAGCAGGTGGAGCACCGAGTGGACGGCCAGATAGGCCGCCTCCCGCTCCGGGCCGTGACCGTACTCCGCCCCCTGGGCCTCAGCCCGTTCCAGGGAGAGCACCATGTCCCCCAGGGGCACCAGGCCGGTGCCCGGGTCCACCTCCACATCGTCCAATGTGGGCGGCGTGCCGGGGGTCAGGTTGAACATGGGGAAACTCAGCACGTCGGTGGGCCGGTCCACATCCCGCTGCTCCCTGTTGATGGCGTGGATGCCCTCGTCGTCGGTGAACAGCACGTCCACCTCGCAGGGGAAGGGCACCCCCTCCGCCTCCAGGGCGGCGGGGATCACCCGCCGCAGCAGCTCGGCGTAGGGCTCCGCCCCGTCCACCTCGGTCTCCATGAGAATTTCGTGGTTCATGGCTCGTCCTTTCTCTTTCCCGGCCCGTCCACGTGCTCGTCCAGCACCCAGGGCAGGTACAGGCTCACATTCAGGTCAAAGTTTGGCTCCGGAAAGTCCGGCTCCACCGGGAAGGTCTCGTGTCCCAGCATCAGGTGGAAGCCCGGCAGCTGCACCGGCGGGCCCCAAAAAGTCCCCTCGTTCTCCCTGCTCTCCGGCGTTTGGACCACCGCACCCGCCAGGCGCCACTGGACCTGGTAGAGCAGGCCCTTCTCCCGCCAGCTCTCGTCGTGGTAGAGCTCGCAGACGTAGGTGGCCTTCTCCGGCGGGATACCCAGCGTATCCAGGATGTCCAGCAGCTCCCCGGGCAGCTTCCGCGCCCTGGCCAGAGCCAGGAAGTTGCGGCAGTGGCCGCAGGTACAGCTCCAGTCCCCGGCCTGGGCGTACCAGGCCCGGGTGGCAGGCTCGTCCACCTCCACGGTATAGCCGTACCAGGAGAATGTGGTCATTTGCGCGCCTCCCGGTTCTCCTTCCTGGCCCGCCGGTTCTCGTCCTCCTCGTAGGCCTTGATGATGCGCTGGACAATCACGTGGCGCACCACGTCGGCCTCGCCCAGCTTGCAGATGGCGATGTCCTCCACCCCGTCCAGCACCCGCATGGCCTCCTTCAGGCCGGACACGGTGTCCTTCGGCAGGTCGATCTGGGTGATATCGCCGGTGATGACGATCTTGGAGCCGAAGCCCAGGCGGGTGAGGAACATCTTCATCTGCTCCCGGGAGGTGTTCTGGGCCTCGTCCAGGATGATGAAGGAGTCGTCCAGGGTGCGGCCCCGCATATAGGCCAGGGGGGCCACCTCGATGTTGCCCCGTTCCAGGTACTTGTTGTAGGTCTCCGCCCCCAGCATCTCAAAGAGGGCGTCATACAGGGGCCGCAGGTAGGGATCCACCTTGGACTGGAGGTCGCCGGGCAGGAAGCCCAGCCGCTCCCCGGCCTCCACCGCCGGGCGGGTGAGGATGATGCGGTTGACCTGCTTGTCCCGGAAGGCGGCCACGGCGGCGGCCACCGCCAGATAGGTCTTGCCGGTGCCCGCCGGGCCGATGCCCAGGGTGATGGTGTTCTTCTTGATGGCGTCCACATACCGCTTCTGGCCCAGGGTCTTGGCCTTGATGGGCTTGCCCTTGGCGGTGACGCACAGCACATCCCGGGCGATGTCGCCGATGTGCTCCTCGTTGCCCGCCTTCACCAGGTTGATGATGTAGCGCACGTTCTGCTCGGTGATGGTCTCCTTGCGGCCCGCCAGGTTGAGCAGGCCCTGGACGGCCTTGACGGCGTAGAGCACGTTCTCCGCCTCGCCGGAGATTTTCAGCTCAGAGTCCCGGTTGACCACCGTGACGCCCAGCTCCCGCTCAATGAGCTTGATGTTCTCGTCAAAGGAGCCGAAGATGTCAATGGCGTCCTCAATACGTTCCACGTTGATGCTCTGTTCGATCATGAATCGGCCTCGTTTTCCTGTGTAAAGTCTGCATGTTCTCTGGGCACAAACCGCCCGATCTCCTCGGTGCACTCGGCCTGGAGGGTGACCGTCAGCAGGCCGTCCCGCTCCGCGGCGGCAAAGGAGGCGTTCAGAATCTCCCCCTCCCCCACGCTCTCCCGGAGGGCCGCCAGCAGCTCCTCCTCCAGCAGGGCGCGGGCCGCCGCCGTCTCCACGGGGGCGCTCTCCAGGGTGTAGGCCCGGCAGGTCTCCCGGGTGAAGGCCAGGGGCATCTCCCGGCCGCCCGGCAGCGTCAATGTCCAGGTACGGCTTATTTTATCATACTCCGGGAAGGAAATTCCACTCTTTCCGAAAAAATCGATCCGCCGGCCGAACAGGGTCAGGGCCCAACGGCTGTGCTCCTCCCCGGTGTATGCCTTCACCGGAGCCTCCAGGGGGAGGGCGGCGGTGAGGGTGCGCCAGGTGCGGGCGTACACCTGTCCCTGGGCCCGCACCTCCATGGTGCCCAGGTTCTCCCGCTCGCTGTACATGGGGGCGTCCAGGACCACCGAGCCGGAGATGAGCACATCCCCCTCCACCACCGTGTCCCCCACGGCGAAGCGGGCCTCGCCGGACAGGGCGTCGATGCCGGTGATGATCCCCGAGGCCCGGGCCACGATGTCCCCCAGCTCCGTCCCGTCCACGGACTCCGGGGTCTCCACCGCCTCCCGCACCAGCACCTCCGCCCGGGTGCCGTGGAGGTTGACCGACAGCCATGACAGCCCCGGCAGGTTCATCAGCACCCGCCGCCCCACCTCGTCGGCGTCCAGGCCGGGGCCGTAGGCCCCCACGCCCAGCCCCTGTCGCCGCAGCTCGGTGAGGATCTCCGCCGTGGTGACGCTCTGGTTGCCCTCCACCTCCACGGTGAGAATGAACTGGGACAGCACGCACACCGCCGTCAGGGACAGGGCCAGCCCCACCAGCAGGGCGTACCGCCGCCGGAACCGGGCCAGGAAAAAGGGCACCCCCGACCGCCCCGCCGGGGTGACGGTGCACTGCACCTTCTCCCCCAGCGCCCGGGCCGGGCCGCTGCCCTGCCGGGTGACGGTGAGGCGGAGGC
>NZ_JAHZDL010000169.1:0-1880 GCF_019422385.1 Flavonifractor sp. | reverse complement strand
TCCTGGATGATCTCCATGTGGAGCATGCCCAGAAAGCCGCAGCGGAAGCCGAAGCCCAGGGCGGCGGAGGACTCGGGCTCGAAGGACAGGGAGGCGTCGTTGAGCTGGAGCTTCTCCAGCGCATCCCGCAGATCGGGGTACTTGCTCCCGTCCTCGGTGTAGATGCCGCAGTACACCATGGCCCGGGCGGGGCGGTAGCCGGGCAGGGCCTCCGCCGCCGGGCGGTCGGCCCCGGTGACGGTGTCGCCCACCTGGGTGTCCTTCACGTTCTTGATGGAGGCGGTGAAGTAGCCCACCTCCCCGGCGATCAGCTCGTCGCAGGGCTCCATGCCCAGGGGGAGCAGGTGGCCGCACTCCAGCACCTGATAGGATGCCCCGGAGGCCATCATTCGTACCGTCATGCCGGTCTTGATCGTCCCCTCCATCACCCGGAAGTAGACGATCACGCCCC
This sequence comes from Flavonifractor sp., assembly GCF_019422385.1. NCBI lineage: Bacteria > Bacillati > Bacillota > Clostridia > Eubacteriales > Oscillospiraceae > Flavonifractor > Flavonifractor sp. The sequence continues at coordinate 1,429 of NZ_JAHZDL010000169.1, read as the reverse complement.
GGTAGGCGTCGTACTGGCTGTCGAAGATCAGGGCCTTCAGCGGCGCGGCCGGATCCCCCTTGGGGGCGGGCACGTTGGCCACGATGTCCTCCAGCACCGCGTCGATGTTCAGCCCCACCTTGGCGGAGATCTCGGGGGCGTCCTGGGCCGGAATGCCGATGATGTTCTCAATCTCGTCCTTCACCCGCTGGGGATCAGCGGCGGGCAGGTCGATCTTGTTCACCACCGGCAGGATCTCCAGATCGTGCTCCATGGCCAGATAGGTGTTGGCCAGGGTCTGGGCCTCGATGCCCTGGGCCGCGTCCACCACCAGGACGGCGCCCTCGCAGGCCGCCAGGGAGCGGGATACCTCGTAGTTGAAGTCCACGTGGCCCGGCGTGTCGATCAGGTTGAGCTCATAGGTGGAGCCGTCGGCGGCGGGGTAGTTCAGCTTCACCGCCCGGGCCTTGATGGTGATGCCCCGCTCCTTCTCCAGATCCATGTTGTCCAGCAGCTGGGACTCCATCTCCCGCTGAGATACGGCGTTGCACTTCTCGATCAGCCGGTCGGACAGCGTGGACTTGCCGTGGTCGATGTGGGCGATGATGGAAAAATTTCGGATTTTGCTCTGGTCGGTCAAAAGGATGCACCTCCGTAGGAAAGTCCACGCGGGGCCCCGCACAGCGGGGCGCGCCGGTGGCGCGTACAAGCGTTTTCGCCAGAGGCGAAAACCTTGCCGAAGGGGCAATTCACTTGCCCCGAGGAAATAAAATCAAAGGGGGTGCCCCCGCAAGGGCATCAGCCCTTGTGGGGGAGCGACTTTCCGTGGTCAATGTGGGCGATAATGCTGAAATTGCGGATCTTGCTCTGGTCGGTCAAAAAAATACACCTCCGAAAGATGGGAAATGGTCAAATAACAGCGGGGCGGCGCGTCAAGGATGACACGCCGGACAGGTCCGCCCCCAGGGGATCCCCGGCGGACAGGCGGCGGGGGCAAGCCCCCGCCCTACAGAACAGGGTAATGATAGGGGCCCCGGCAGGCGCACCGGCTCTCCGAGCCCTACGCATACCCGCGGCGACCGCCTTGGAATTTCAGGGGCATGGCACCGATGGCGGCCCGGCGGGCGCAGCCGGTACAGCGCAGCGGCTCTCAGGGCCTGCGGGGTAACCGCGATGCGTGCCACCCGAGACGCGGCGTCGTCGGCCCAAGCTACGGATCGTTCGCTTTCGGGCAGGCCCGAAAGCTCATTCCCTCCGCTGGGCCCTTGCTCCCGTCGCGGCATTGCGATTCCCGGGCCGAAGTGGCCCGCCAATCGCGCCGCTCCTTTTCTCCGGCTCGCTTTATCCGCCACCGGCGGCGCTTCGCCGGGAAACTCTCCCCACCGAACCCGCTGCGCAGCCGTTGGCGGCTTTGCCGCCTTACGGATGCGGCGTGCCCCTTGCGGGTACT
>NZ_JAHZDL010000168.1:0-1891 GCF_019422385.1 Flavonifractor sp. | reverse complement strand
TCAAGGGCAAGCAGGGCCGCTTCCGCCAGAACCTGCTGGGCAAGCGCGTGGACTACTCCGGCCGTTCCGTTATCGTGGTGGGCCCCGAGCTGAAGATGTACCAGTGCGGCCTGCCCAAGGAGATGGCCTTGGAGCTGTTCAAGCCCTTTGTCATGAAGCGCCTGGTGGAGACCGGCGCCGTGGGCAACATCAAGGCCGCCCGCAAGTCCGTGGAGCGCGCCAAGCCCAAGGTGTGGGACGCCCTGGAAGTGGTCATCAAGAACCACCCCGTTCTGCTGAACCGCGCGCCTACTTTGCACCGTTTGGGCATCCAGGCCTTCGAGCCCGTGCTGGTAGAGGGCCGCGCCCTGAAGCTGCACCCCCTGGTGTGTACCGCTTACAACGCCGACTTTGACGGCGACCAGATGGCCGTCCACGTGCCCCTGAGCGCCGAGGCCCAGGCAGAGGCCCGCTTCCTGATGCTGGCCGCCAACAACCTGCTGAAGCCCTCCGACGGCCGCCCCGTCACTGTGCCCACCCAGGACATGGTGCTGGGCTCCTACTACCTGACCTTGGACAAGGACGGCGAGCCGGGCGAGGGCAAGGTGTTCCGGAATATGGACGAGGCCATGATGGCTTACGACGCCCATGACATCACCCTGCACTCCAAGATTCGCGTCCGCCGCACCGTGGACTTCAACGGCACCCCTGTCACCGGCCTGGTGGACACCACCATGGGCCGCATGATTTTCAACCGGCCCATCCCCCAGGACCTGGGCTATGTGGACCGCTCCACCCCCGAGGAGGCCTTGAAGTTTGAAGTGGACTTCCTGGTGGGCAAGAAGCAGCTGGGCAACATCATCGACCGCTGCATCAAGGTCCACGGCACCGAGCACACCGCCGAGGTGCTGGACGAAATCAAGGCCCAGGGCTACAAGTACTCCACCATCAGCGGCATCACCGTGGCTGTCAGCGACGCCACCATCCCCGCCGCCAAGAAGGACATTTTGGCCGCCGCGGAGAAGGAAATCGATGAAATCCGCGTGGAGTACGCCGAGGGCTTCCTGTCCGATTCCGAGCGCTACAACGCTGTGCTGCGCACCTGGGAAAAAGCCACCAACGACGTCACCGACGCCCTGCAGAAGGGCCTGGACCGCTACAACCCCATCTACATGATGGCCGACTCCGGCGCCCGAGGCTCCATGTCCCAGATTCGCCAGCTGGCCGGTATGCGCGGCCTGATTGCCAACACCTCTGGTAAGACCATTGAAATCCCCATCCGCGCCAACTACCGCGAGGGCTTGAACATCTTGGAATACTTCATCTCCTCCCGAGGCGCCCGGAAGGGCTTGGCCGATACCGCCCTGCGTACCGCAGACTCCGGTTACCTGACCCGCCGCCTGGTGGACGTCTCCCAGGAAGTCATCATCCTGGAGGACGACTGCGGCACCACCGATGGCCTGGAGGTCTTTGAAATCACCTCCGGCCCCGAGTCCATCGAGCCCTTGAAGGAGCGTCTCATTGGCCGGTACCTGGTGGAGGACTACTGCGACGAGGACGGCAACGTGCTGGTCTCCAAGGATAAGCTGATGGACGACGCCGACGCCGAGCTGATTACCAGCCGAGGCACCGAGCGCATCAAGATTCGTTCCGTGCTGAACTGCCGCGCCAAGAACGGCGTCTGCCGCAAGTGCTACGGCGCCTCCCTGGCCAACGGCAAGGCCGTCACCGTGGGCGAGGCCGTGGGTATCATCGCCGCCCAGTCCATCGGCGAGCCCGGCACCCAGCTGACCATGCGTACCTTCCACACCGGCGGTGTTGCCAGCGCCGAAGATATCACTCAGGGTCTTCCCCGCGTGGAAGAGCTGTTCGAAGGCCGCAAGCCCAAGCACGTGGCCATCATCAACGAGAT
>NZ_JAHZDL010000167.1:0-1946 GCF_019422385.1 Flavonifractor sp. | reverse complement strand
ATGCCCACCATGGCGAAGGGGTTGAGCTGGGCCAGCCAGGCCACGGTGATGGCGGTGAAACCGGCGTTGTTTGCCACGCCGGAGTAGAGGGTGTTGTTGGCGCCGGAGACCAGCAGGAAGCCCACGATGCCGGCGATGGCGCCGGAGAGGAACATGGTGCGCATGATGATCCACCCCACGTTCATGCCGGCGTAGCGGGCGGTGTTCTCGCTCTCGCCGATGACGGCGATCTCATAGCCGTGCTTGGTGTAGCGCATGTAGAGGAACATGAGCACCGTCAGCACCAGCACGATGATCCACCCGCAGTACACCCCAGCCACCCGGGGCAGGCAGGCGTTGGACGCGAACTGCTCGATCTGCTGGCTGCCCCGGGGGATCTTCTCCCAGGGCCCGCCCTGGAGCCACTTGACCACGCCGATGATGATGTAGTTCATCATCAGGGTGAACAGGGTCTCGTTGGTGCCCCACCGGGCCTTGAAGAAGGCGGGGATCAGGGCCCAGATGCCGCCGCCCACGGCGCCGGCGGCGCACATGATCAGCAGCAGGGGCACCTGGGGCAGCCGGTCGGCCCAGAACAGGGCGAAGTAGGTGGCGCACATGGCGCCGGCGGTGATCTGCCCCTCGGCGCCGATGTTCCAGAAGCGCATCTTGAAGCAGGGGGCGATGGCCAGGGCGGCGCCCAGCAGGGGGATGAAGTTCTTCACCGTCTGCCGGATGCCGGAGGTCTTGCCCAGGGCGCCCTCCACAATGGTGGCGTAGCCCTGGACGGGGTTGTTGCCCGAGATCAGGATCACCAGGCCGCCCACCACCAGGGCCAGCAGGATGGCCGCGATGCGGATGCCCCACTGGGCCGCCGCCGGCATGCTCTCCCGCTTTGCCAGGCGGATCAGGGGGGTCTTTTCGCCGTTATGCATCCTGTGCCGCCTCCTTTCCGCCGCCCACGTGGGTCATGTACAGGCCCACCTCTTCCTTGGTGGCGCCCCGGCCGTCCACGATGCCGGACACCTTGCCGCCGCAGAGCACCAGGATCCGGTCGCACAGCTCCAGCAGCACGTCCAGATCCTCGCCCACCAGGATCACGGCCACGCCCTTCAGCTTCTGCTGGTTGAGCAGGCCGTAGATGGTGTAGGAGGAGTTGATGTCCAGGCCCCGGACGGGATAGGCGGTCATGAGCACCGTGGGGGTGGAGTCGATCTCCCGGCCCACCAGCACCTTCTGCACGTTGCCGCCGGACAGCCGCCGCACCGGCGTGGACACGCCGGGGGTGACGATCTCCAGCTCCTCAATGAGCCGCTCGGCCAGGGCCCGGGGGGCCTTCCGGTCTACAAAGGGGCCCTTGTGCTCCCGGTAGGTCTTGAGCATCATGTTGTCCACCATGTCCATGCCCGCCACCAGGCCCATGCCCAGCCGGTCTTCGGGCACGAAGGCCAGGGACACGCCCACCTTGCGGATCTGGGTGGGGTTCTTGCCCACCAGCTCCTCCCCGTTTCTGTCCACCGGCACGTGGTAGCCGGCGATGTCGCTGTTGGGGTGGGGCGGGTAATAGAGCACGCTGCCCGCCTCCACATGCTGCAGGCCGGCGATGGCCTCCAGCAGCTCCTTCTGCCCCGAGCCGGCGATGCCCGCGATGCCCAGGATCTCGCCGCCGAAGGCCTGGAAGGACACGTCGTCCAGGGTCTTGACCCCCTCGTGATCCCGGCAGGTCAGGCCCTTCACCTCCAGCCGCAGATCCTTATATTTGGCCTCCGGCCGGTCGATGTTCAGGCTCACCGCCCGGCCCACCATCATCTCGGTGAGGGCCTGGGGGTTTGTCTCGGCGGTGTTGACGGTGCCGATGTACCTGCCCTTGCGCAGCACCGCCACCTGGTCGGACAGGGCCATGACCTCGTGGAGCTTGTGGGTGATGATGACGATGGCCTTGCCGTCGGCGCGCATGTTGCGCAGCA
>NZ_JAHZDL010000166.1:0-1975 GCF_019422385.1 Flavonifractor sp. | reverse complement strand
CCCTTGTCGTCCTTGAGCAGGATGTTGTACCGGGGCTGGTGGCGCTTGATGAGGGAGTTCTCCAGCACCAGGGCCTCAAACTCGCTGTCCGCCACGATCACGTCAAAGTGGTCGATCTGGGACACCATGGCCCGGGTCTTCTCCGTGTGAGAGGCGGAGTCCTGGAAATACTGGGACACCCGGTTTTTCAACGCCTTGGCCTTGCCCACATAGATCACCGTGTTTTTGGCATCCTGCATGATATACACGCCTGGCTTCAGAGGCAGGGCGTGGGCCTTTTCCTTCAATTCGTCAAATGTCATAGGGGGCCTCCCGGGGAGATGTTAAAAAAGGCACCGCGCGAAGCGGTGCCTTTCGGATCTGCGCTGTGTGGCTCACTCGGAAAAATCGGAAGAGATCATCTTGAACAGAGCCTCCACCGCTTCCTTCTCATCCGGACCATCCGCAATGAGCTTGATAGGAGTACCTTTGACAATACCCAGGGAGAGCACGCCCAGAAGGCTCTTGGCGTTCACCTTGCGCTCGTCCTTCTCCACCCAAATGGAGCTTTTGAACTCGTTGGCTTTCTGGATAAAGAACGTGGCGGGTCTGGCATGCAGGCCTACCTGGTTATTGACGACCGCTTCCTGACTATACATATCCGTACCTCCGCACTCGATTTGTGTGTTACTAGCATACCAAATTCATCCCGCATCCGTCAATGACATTTTTCACAAATCTGCCTTCTTTTCTCAACAAAAATTGCGGGAGGTCCACGGCATTCGGCGGCAGATGCCCTTCTTCCCGGTCTCCGCCCACCGCTGGGCCGGCCGTGCGCGCTTCTGTCCCCCTGGAAAGAGGGCCCGGCCCCTTACCGCAGCTCCGCCACGGTGACGCCGTCCTCCCCCTCGCCGTAGCGGCCGGGGCGGAAGGATTTGATATAGCGGCTGCGCTTCAGATGCTCCCGCACCGCCTTGCGCACCGCGCCGGTCCCCTTTCCATGGATGATGGTCACGCTCTCCAGCTTGCCCATCATAGCAGTATCCAGGAAGCGGTCCAGCACCGCGATGGCCTCGTCGGTCATCATGCCCCGCAGATCGATCTCAGAGGGGGCCGCGGCGGCGCGCAGGGTGTGCTGGGCCCGCTGGACGATGCGCCTGGCCTCCTTCTGGCTCTGGGTCTCGCCCTCCACCACCCGCACCTCGTCCTGCTTGGCGGTGATCTTCAAGATCCCCGCCTGGAGCTGGAGGGTGCCGTCCTTGTTTACCGACAGGACGCTGGCTCTGGTCCCCATGGATACCAGCTCCACCGTATCCCCAGCCCGGGCCGGCCGGGTGGGGGGCGGGGCCTCCGGCTCCTGCGCCGCCCCGCCGATGGACCGCTCCGCCTCATTAAGCAGGCGGCGGGCCTCCGCCCGTCCGTCGTTCACCTGCTGCCAGTCCAGGTCCTGGCGCTTTTTCAGCTCCTTCAGTTCGGAGAGGGCCAGGTCGCTGGCGTCTCTGGCCTCCTGGATGATGGCCCGGGCCTCCGCCTGGGCCTTCTCCACCACCTTGGAGCGCTCCTCCTCCAGCCGCTTCCGGTACTCCCGGGCCTTGCCCGCAGACTGCTCCATCTCCAGCTTCAGCCGCCGGGCCTCCGCCCGGTCCTTCTCCATCTCCTGGCGCTGCTGGTCCAGCTTGGTGAGCACGTCTTCAAAGCGCACGTTCTCCGCATCCAGCCGGGCGGCCGCCCGGTCGATGATCTCCTCCGGCAGGCCCAGGCGCCGGGAGATAGCGAAGGCGTTGGATTTGCCCGGGATGCCCATTACCAGCCGGTAGGTGGGGGCCAGGGTGTCCACATTGAACTCGCAGGAGGCGTTCTCCACCCCGGGGGTGGTCATAGCGTACACCTTCAGCTCGGCATAGTGGGTGGTGGCCGCCACCAGTGCCCCCAGCTCCCGGGCACTCTCAATGACGGCCGCCGCCAGGGCGGCGCCCTCCACCGGGTCGGTGCCCGC
>NZ_JAHZDL010000165.1:0-2055 GCF_019422385.1 Flavonifractor sp. | reverse complement strand
CATACGCCCTGCGCCTGCGGGTGCTGGACATGGTCTACCGGGCCAAAACGGGACACATCGGCGGGGATTTCAGCGTGTGCGACATCCTGAACGTGCTGTACAACCGGGTGATGGACGTGACTCCGGAGAACTTCTCCACCGTGGACCGCGACCATTTCATCCTGAGCAAAGGCCATTCGGTGGAGGCGCTGTACAGCGTCCTCTGCGACAAGGGCTTTTTTCAGGAGAAAGAATTGGAGAGGTTTTCCCAGGTTGGCAGCAAGTACATTGGCCACCCCAACAACAAGATAGCCGGCATTGAGATGAACTCCGGCTCCCTGGGCCACGGCCTGTCCGTGGGGGTGGGCATGGCCCTGGCAGGGAAGCGCCAGGGGAAGTCCTACCGGGTGTATGTGGTCATGGGGGACGGCGAGCTGGCGGAGGGCTCCGTGTGGGAAGGGGCCATGGCTGCCGGACACTATAAGCTGGATAACCTCTGCGCCGTGGTGGATCGGAACCGGCTGCAAATCTCCGGCGGCACCGAGGAGGTCATGGCCCAGGACAGCCAGGACGACCGGTGGGCCGCCTTTGGCTGGCACACCCTCCACGCCAAGGGCAACGACGTGGCGGACCTGGAGCGGGCTTTCAGCGAGGCGAAGGCCTTCCAGGACAAGCCCACGGTCATCATCGCGGACACGGTGAAGGGCTGCGGAGTGTCTTTTATGGAGAACCAAGCCGGGTGGCACCACAGAGTGCCCACCCAGGAGGAATATGAGGCGGCCCGGAAGGAGCTTTTGGAAAAGGGGGCGGCGGCGCAATGAGCAACACAATCCCCAACCGGCAGGTGATCTGCCAGGTGCTGCTGGATCGGGCCAAGGAGGACAAGACCATCACCGTGCTGTGCAGCGACTCCCGGGGCTCCGCGTCCCTGGCGCCCTTTGCCAAGGAGTTTCCGGAGCAGTTTGTGGAGATGGGCATTGCCGAGCAGAGTTTGGTTTCCACGGCGGCGGGCATGGCCCGGTGCGGCCTGCGGCCCTTCGCCGCCTCTCCGGCCAGCTTTCTCTCCACCCGGAGCATGGAGCAGGTAAAGGTGGACGTGGCCTACTCCCACACCAATGTAAAGCTCATCGGCATCTCCGGGGGCATCAGCTACGGGGCCTTGGGCATGACACACCACAGCGCCCAGGACATCGCGGCGTTGGCCTCCATTCCCAGCCTGCGGGTCTACCTGCCCAGCGACCGGTTCCTCACCCAGGCCCTGCTGGAAGTCCTGGTGGAGGACGACGACCCGGCCTACATCCGGGTGGGAAGAAATGCCGTGGAGGACGTGTACGATTCGGTGCCGGAAAGCTTCCAGATGGACAAGGCCCTCACCGTGCGGGAGGGCACGGACGTGACCCTTATCGCCTGCGGGGAGCTGGTGCGCCCGGCCCTGGACGCGGCCCTTCTGCTGGAGGAAAAGGGCATCTCCGCCCGGGTCATCGACATGTACTGCGTCAAGCCCTTGGACAAAGAGGTGGTGCTCCAGGCCGCCCGGGAGACCAAGGCCATTGTCACCGCCGAGGAGCACAGCATATACGGCGGCATGGGCAGCATGGTCAGCCAGGTGGTGGGGGAGAGCCATCCCATCCCGGTGAAAAACCTGGCTCTGCCCGACGAGCCCGCCATCGCCGGAAAATCGGCGGAGGTGTTCGCCCACTACGGTCTGGACGCCCAGGGCATCGCCAAGGCCGCGGAGGAGCTGCTTCCATGAAGACGATTTTAGCCATCGACCAGAGCACCTCCGGCACCAAGGCATTGCTCTTTGACGGGGAGGGCCGGCTCCTGGGCCGCCACGACCTGCCTCACGAGCAAAAGATCAACAGCCAGGGCTGGGTGTCCCACGATCCCATGGAGATCTACCGCAACACCCTGGAGACCGTCCGCCTGCTGTTGGAGGAGACCGGCGCTGACCGGGAGTCCATCGGGGCGGTGGGCATCAGCAACCAGCGGGAGACAGCCCTCCTCTGGGACCGGGACACGGGCCTGCCCGTGGCGGACGCGGTGGTGTGGCAGTGCGCCCGGGCCGCGGGTATC
>NZ_JAHZDL010000164.1:0-2113 GCF_019422385.1 Flavonifractor sp. | reverse complement strand
CCACCACCGCCTTGGCGTACTCCGCCATGCGGCAGCCCAGCTCCTCCATGGCCGCATCGCTGCCCGGGTGGATGGCATCGGTGTTGCACACGGCGATGCACCGGCCGCAGCCCACGCACTTGTTCCAGTTGATGGAGGCCTTCCCCTCGGCGTCGAAGGCAATAGCGTCGTGGGCGCACTGGGTGGCGCACTTGCGGCAGCCCACGCAGCGGCTGGCCTTCACCTTGGGCTTGCCCTCGGCGTGCTGCTCCATCTTCCCCCGGCGGGAGCCGCAGCCCATGCCCAAGTTCTTGATGGCGCCGCCGAAGCCGGTCTGCTCGTGGCCCTTGAAGTGGGACAGGGAGATCACCACGTCCGCCTCCATGATGGCCTTACCGATCTTGGCGGTCTGGATGTACTCCGCCCCCGCCACGGGCACCTCCACGTCGTCGTTGCCCCGCAGGCCGTCGCCGATGATCACCTGGCAGCCGGTGGACAGGGGGGTGAAGCCGTTTTCATAGGCGGCGTCCAGGTGCTCCAGGGCGTTCTTCCGCCGGCCGGGGTAGAGGGTGTTGCAGTCGGTGAGGAAGGGGATGCCCCCCAGCTCCTTCACCACGTCGGCCACCGCCTTGGCGTAGTTGGGCCGCAGGAACGCCAGGTTCCCCGGCTCGCCGAAGTGCATCTTGATGGCCACCAGCTTGTGGTCAAAATCGATCTCCCCGATGCCCGCCCTGCGGATGAGCTTTTTCAGCTTGTCCAGCAGGCTCACGCCCGGACGGCACCGGAGGTCGGAGTAGTAGACCTTCGCCTGTTCTGACATGTGTGTATGCCTCCCGTGAAACAGAGTTGTTAAGCGGGTCTTATTTTATACCGCTTTCGCCCTCGCCGCAAGTGTTTTTCCGCCGGAACATCAGCAAAAATGCCGCAAAAAGCAGCAGGCTGGCGGCCAGCACCGCGCGCCGGCCCCACGCCCCGCTGCACCAGGCCCCCAGGGCCGCTCCGGCGCAGAAGAACACGATGATGCCGTAATACCGCCCCGCCCGGCGGAGGTCTTCCCGCTCCCCGGTGAGCCAGCCGCGGTAGAGGGCCTCGGTGCCGCTGCGCAGGTTGCCGGTGCACATGGTGGTGGCAAAGGCGCTGCCCGCCACCTTCCGGAAGCTCTGCACCTGGACGGCGCACACGTAGGACACCAGCACGTTGGCCCCGCTGTCCGCCCACCCGGGCAGAAGGGCCACCGCCACCAGCAGGATCATCTCCGCCGCCACGGTGAGCTGCCGCCAGTGGAGCCGCTCCCACCTGCCGCAGCGGGCGTGCACCAGCTCGGCGGTCAGCACCCCGGCGGCAAAGGCCAGGATGGGCACCAGGTAGTGGCCCGCGCCGGCCCAGTCCCCCTCCATCAGCCGCACGCCCAACAGGACGATGTTGCCGGTCTGGGCGTTGGCGAACACCCCGCCCCGCACCAGGTAGGTGTAGGCGTCCAGAAAGCCGCCGGCCAGGGCCAGGACGGCCCCCAGCCGGAAGCTCTCCGACATCTGCCGGGTTTCCATCTGCTCCATACGCCTCCTCCTTTCTCCCGCGAAACAGCCTCGCAGAGTTTTGCCGCCCGCAGGCGGCAAAATCAGATGGAATCCGTCCTTTTCAAGGACATGTGCCTTGAAAAGGACTCTTCTCGCGTGGGAAGCCGGGACAATTGCCCCGCAATCGAGCGGCTTCCCACGCGCAGCTCCTCCTCAAACAAGAGGATGGGGCCTTGGATAAGGCCCCATCCTCTTGTTTGACTAAAAGGGCAGGTTCAGCCCGCCGGTGAGCTGCTGCATGGAGGAGGCGGAGTCGCTCTCCGCCGCCCGCAGGGCCTCGTTCACCGCCGCCACGATCATGTCCTGGAGCATCTCCACGTCCTCCGGATCCACGGCGTCGGGGTCGATGACGACCTCCTTGACCTCCCGCTTGCCGGTGACGGTGGCGGACACCACGCCGCCCCCCGCCGCGGCGGTATAGGTCTTGTTCTCCAGCTCCTGCTGCATCTTCATCATGTCCTGCTGCATCTTCTGAACCTGTTTCATCATGTTCATGTTCATGCCGCCGCCGAAGCCGCCCATGCCGCGGCTGTTGAATCCCTTTGCCATCGGTCGCA
>NZ_JAHZDL010000163.1:0-2126 GCF_019422385.1 Flavonifractor sp. | reverse complement strand
CGGCACCTGGGCGCCGGCGGTGGCGGCGTTGCCGCCGCCGCCCAGCTTCTCCAGCACCACCTGCACGTTCACGTCCCCCATGCTGCGGGCGGAGAGGATCACCCGTCCCTCCTGGTCAGGGAACAGGACAAAGGAGGTGTCCACGCCGGAGATGTTGAGCAGCTCGTCGGCGGCCTGGGCGGCGGTGACCCGGCCCACGGTGTGATCCACCTTGGCCACGGCGATGCCGGCCTTGACCATTTTCGCGTTCTGGATGATGTCGTACTTGGCGATCATGCCCTCCAGATCGTTCTGGAACAGCTTTTTTACGTCGCCGGTGTCCGCGCCGGAGCGGCGGAGGAAGGCGGCGGCCTCAAAGGTGCGGCTGCCGGTGCGCATGGTGAACTGCTTGGTGTCCAGCACCATGCCGGCCAGCAGGGCCTCCGCCTCGGTCTTGAGCAGGTCGGCGGGCTCCAGCAGGTACTGCAGCAGCTCGGTGACCAGCTCGCTGGCGGAGGAGGCGTAGGGCTCGTGGAAGTTGAGGGCCGCGTCGGCGATATAGGAGGAGGCCCGGCGGTGGTGGTCGATCACCGCCACCTTGTGCACCGCCTCCAGCAGATCCTGGCTCACCACCTGCTCCGGCCGGTTGGTGTCCACCACCACCAGCAGGCAGTTGGCGTCGGCCTGAATCATGGCCTCCTGGGCGCTGATGAACACGTCCTTGTACTCGGGCAGGGCCCCCAGCCGGTCGGACATCTCGCTGGCCGGGTTCTGGCCGGACTCCCGGACGATGTGCACCGGGGCACCCTTCTTGCGGGCCATGGCGCACACGCCGGCGGCGGCGCCGATGCAGTCCAGGTCGGGGTACTTGTGGCCCATGACAAACACCCTGGAGGCGTCGGCCATCAGCTCGCCCAGGGCGTTGGCCATGACCCGGCTCTTCACCTTGGTACGCTTCTCCAGCTCCTTGGTGCGCCCGCCGAAGAACTCGAAGTTGAAACGGTTCTTCACCACCACCTGGTCGCCGCCCCGGCTCAGGGCCATCTCCACCGAGAGGGCCGCGTACTGGAACAGCTCCCCCAGGCTCTCCGCGTCCTTGCCGATGCCGATAGACAATGTGGCCTGGATGCCGGAGGGGCTGGCCACCTCCCGCACGGTCTCCAGAATGGAGAACTTCCCCTCCTGGAACTGGGCCAAAAACCGCTCCTCAAACACGAAGAGATAGCGATCCCGCTCATACCGGCAGAACAGGCCCTGGGCGGGGGCCACCCACTGGCTCAGCCGGTCGTCGATGCCGCTGCGCATGGCGGACTTGGCCGAGTCGTTGGCCCCCTTCATCAGCTCCTCGTAGTTGTCCACCGTGAGGATGGCCACCACGGGGCGGGTGGCGTAGAAGTCGTCCCGCACCTGGGCGAAGTCGGTCACATCCACCCAGTAGGTGGTGGCCAGATAGCCCCGGGCTCCCTGCTCCTCGGTGCGCACCAAGTGGCCGAACACCAGGAAGCGCCGCTCCCCGATGCGTACCTCGGTGGGGCACTCGGTCTTGCCCTCCATCAGCCAGCGGGAGGAGAAGTCGGGCACCGCGGCGGTGAGCTTGGTGTCGAACAGGTGCTCCTTCTCGCCGGTGAGCTGGAGGAAGCGGTCGTTTGACCAGATCACCTCGTCGTTCTCCGGCCGGAAGATCACCATGGGCAGGGGTGCGTTGACCATGGTGTCCTTGGTGGCCGTGTCCATGTTGCAGGTCACCGAGTCGATATACTTGAGGATCTCCCTCTGCCGCTGGGCGTTGGTGCGGCGGAGATACAGATAGAGCACCAGCACCACCGCCGCCTCAATCACCGCGATGGGGACGCTGAACAGGGCGGAGGCCGCCGCGAACAGCAGCAGAAACACGAAATAGAGCCGCATGCCGGGCTCCAGCAGATGGGTCAGCTTATTTTTCCGCATGAGACACCTCCCAGGCCGTTTCTCATTACGCACAGAGCACACATTATAAGAGATTTTATTATATCAGACAACGCCGCCAAAAACAAGTGTTTGCCCCTGCGGTCCCTTTTCAAGATTGTAGGAGTACAATACATATTGGACAGAGGAATAAAAAAGGATGAAGGATAAGGCCTCATCGGTTAAAGTTGGAGTTGCAGACA
>NZ_JAHZDL010000162.1:0-2141 GCF_019422385.1 Flavonifractor sp. | reverse complement strand
TCCATCCAGGTGTACGAGGAGACCTCCGGCCTGGGCCCCGGCGCGGTGGTGGAGACCACCGGCGCCCCCATGAGCGTGGAGTTGGGCCCCGGCCTGATTGAGAACATCTACGACGGCATCCAGCGCCCCCTGGAGGGGATTCTGAAGAAGGCCGGCAGCAACAACCTGCCCCGGGGCGTGGAGGTGCCCGCCCTGGATCGGGAGAAGAAGTGGGACTTCACCGCCGTGGCCAAGCCCGGCGACAAGGTCATCGGCGGAGACGTGCTGGGCACCGTCCAGGAGACCAGCGTGGTGCTCCACAAGATCATGGTGCCCCCCACCCTGAAGGGCACCGTGGAGTCCATCCAGTCCGGCTCTTTCACCGTGCTGGACACGGTGGCCGTGGTGGTGGACGAGAAGGGGGAGAAGCATGAGCTGACCATGGTGCAGAAGTGGCCTGTCCGCGTGGGCCGGCCCTACAAGCACAAGTACGCCCCCCGCACCCCCCTGCTCTCCGGCCAGCGCATCGTGGACGCCCTGTTCCCCGTGGCCAAGGGCGGCACCGCCGCCATCCCCGGCCCCTTCGGCTCGGGCAAGACCGTCATGCAGCACCAGCTGGCCAAGTGGTCCGACGTGGACATCGTGGTCTACATCGGCTGCGGCGAGCGCGGCAACGAGATGACCGACGTGCTGCGGGAGTTCCCCGAGCTGGTGGATCCCCGCACCGGCGAGTCCCTGATGAAGCGGACGGTGCTCATCGCCAACACCTCCGATATGCCGGTGGCCGCCCGTGAGGCGTCCATCTACACCGGCATCACCATCGCCGAGTACTTCCGGGACATGGGCTACGACGTGGCCGTCATCGCCGACTCCACCTCCCGCTGGGCCGAGGCCCTGCGCGAGATGTCCGGCCGCCTGGAGGAGATGCCCGGCGAGGAGGGCTACCCCGCCTATCTGTCCTCCCGCCTGGCCCAGTTCTACGAGCGGGCCGGCATGGTGGAGTGCATCGGCTCCGATGCCGAGCGCCGGGGCTCTCTCACCGCCGTGGGCGCCGTGTCGCCCCCCGGCGGCGACCTGTCCGAGCCCGTCTCCCAGGCCACCATGCGCATCGTCAAGGTGTTCTGGGCCCTGGACTCCTCCCTGGCCTACCGCCGCCACTTCCCGGCCATCAACTGGCTCAACTCCTACTCCCTGTATCTGGACTCCCTGAAGCCCTGGTATGACGAGAACCTGGGGCCCCAGTTCATGGCGCACCGGGAGCAGGCCATGTCCATCCTCCAGGAGGAGGCCAGCCTGAACGAGATCGTCCAGCTGGTTGGTAAGGACTCCCTGTCCGCCGGCGACCAGCTGACCCTGGAGACCGCCAAGATGCTGCGGGAGGACTTCCTCCAGCAGAACGGCTTCATGGAGGTGGACTGGTACTCCAGCTACGACCGGCAGGACAAGATGCTGTCCATGATCCTGGACTACGACCGGCTGTGCCGGGCCGCCATCGACAAGGGCGCCGCGGCCGCCGACCTGTTTGCCATCCCCTTCCGGGAGAAGATGGGCCGGGCCAAGAGCGTGCCCGACGACCAGTATCCCGCCGTCTACGCCGACATGGCCAAGGAGATGGAGGAAGAGATCGAGGCCGCCGCGGCCAGGGGAGGTGCTGACGAATGATCAAGGAATACCGTACCATACAGGAGATCAACGGCCCCCTGATGGTGGTGCGCCGCGTGTCCGGCGTTACCTATGACGAGCTGGGCGAGATCGAGCTGCCCGACGGCACCGTCCGCCGCTGCCAGGTGCTGGAGGTCAACGGCGACAACGCCGTGGTGCAGCTGTTCGAGTCCTCCGCCGGCATCAACCTGAAGGAGTCCAAGGTGCGCTTCCTGGGCCACCCCCTCCAGCTGGGCGTGTCCGGCGACATGCTGGGCCGGGTGTTCAACGGCATGGGCAAGCCCATCGACGGCGGCCCGGAGATTCTGGCCGAGGAGTACCGGGACATCAACGGCCTGCCCATGAACCCCGCCGCCCGGGACTACCCCAACGAGTTCATCCAGACCGGAATCTCTACCATCGACGGCCTGAACACCCTGGTGCGCGGCCAGAAGCTGCCCATCTTCTCCGGCTCCGGCCTGCCCCACGCGGCCCTGGCCGCCCAGATCGCCCGGCAGGCC
>NZ_JAHZDL010000161.1:0-2189 GCF_019422385.1 Flavonifractor sp. | reverse complement strand
CCGCCGCCGTACACCACGTCCAGGCCGCCGGTCTGCTCCTTGACGAAGCGGGCGATCTTCTCGATGTAGGGCTTGTCGGCGGGGGTCTTGCCGGGGCCGATGGACCAGATGGGCTCGTAGGCGATGACCACCCGGCTCTTGTCCACCCCGTCCAGGCCGATGGACAGCTGGTCGCCCAGCACCTGCTGCCACTGCTCCTGCTCCTCGCTCTTCTCGCCGATGCAGTAGAGCACCTTGAGCCCCGCGGCCTGGGCCGCCTTGCACTCCTGGTTGAGCAGGCGGTTGACGGCGGCGGTGTCGGTGACGCCCGCCTCGGCCAGGATGCCGGCCTTGTCGTTGCGCTCCTCGCAGTGGCCGATCAGCGTCCAGCAGCAGCCCAGGGCGGCGGCGGCGTGGGCGGGCCGGTTGGTGGTGAAGGCGCCGAAGTTGCCCCCCACGGCGGTGTCCGCCCGGAACACCCCCTGGCAGCCCAGCTGCACCGGGCTGTTCTCCGCCCGGGCGGCCGCGGCGGGAATCAGGTGGGCCTCGGGGAAGAAGTCCACAAACTCCACCTCGGCGGGGTCGTAGCCGGTCAGGCCCTTCTGGGTCTCGGCCACGATCACCCTGCCCCACTCGGCCATGGGGGCCAGGCGGTTGACCCCGCCCAGCTCCACCGGCACGTCAAAACGTTTCAAATTGAGGAAAATATGTTTCATATTACTTGGCACCCGGCTTTCCCAGATTTTTGAACATATAGCCCTTGTAGCTCTCCACGCCGGGCTGGTTGAAGGGGTTGACCCCCACCAGCCTGCAGGAGAGGTAGCAGGAGAAGAGGAAGAAATAGAACAGCTCCCCCAGGGTGTGGGCGTCGATGGCGGGGATGGACAGCTCCAGGCAGGGGATGCCCCCCTCGCTGTGGGCCCGCATGGTGGCCTGCCGGGCGGTGTCGTTGATGTCCCAGAAGTCCCTGCCCGTCAGGTAGTCGAAGTAGTCCTTCTTGTCCGTGGCGGGCAGCACCACCGACGCGTCGCGGGCCCGCACGGTCACGAAGGTCTCAAAGAGGATGGGGCTGCCCTGCTGGATGAACTGGCCGATGGAGTGGAGATCCTCCGAGTTGGAGGACACCACCGGGTACAGCCCGGTGCCGTCCTTGCCCTCGCTCTCGGCGAAGAGCTGGATCCACCACTTGGCGAAGTAGTCCAGCCGGGGCTCGAAGAAGGCCAGCATCTCCAGGCTGAGGCCCTGCTCCAGCATCCACTTGCGCAGGCAGGCGTACCGCAGGGCCAGGTTCTCCCCCGCCGGGGCGGCATGGAGTTCCTCCCGCATGTCCCGCATGCCCTGCACCAGGGCCTTCACGTCCACCCCGGCCACCGCCATGGGGAACAGGCCCACGTCGCTGCCCACGGAGTAGCGGCCGCCGATGCGCTCCGGGAAGGTGAGGAAGGTGTAGCCGTTGTCAATGCACAGCTGATGGAGGGTGGAGCCGGGGGTGCCGGTGGCGAAGATGCGCTTTGCCGCCTCCGCCTGGCCGTACCGCTGCTCCAGATAGCGGCGCAGCACCCGGAAGGAGATGCCCGGCTCCAGGGTCTCGAAGTTCTTGGCGATGCAGTCGATGTAGACGGACTGATAGCCGTCCAGCTCCTTCAGCAGCCGGGCGGTCTCGCAGGCGGAGATGGTGTTGCCCGCCCACAGGATGGCGGGGCCGTTCTCCGGCCGCAGGGCCTTCACCACCGCCCGGGCCGCCTGGTTGGAGCCGCCGATGCCGATGACCACGAAGGCGTCGGCGTCGGCCCGCACCCGGGCGGCCTGCTCCAGCAGGAAGTCCACCCGCTCGGGCCCGGCGGCCTCGTCCACGGAGAACCAGCCCAAGTTGTCCCGGTGCTGCGCCTCCCCTGCCAGCACCTCCGCCAGCAGGGGGGCGGCGGCCTGGAGCCGCTGCTCCAGGGCCTCCTCCGTGAGGCCCGTCCGGCCGCCGGAAAAGGTCAGGGTGATGTCCCCCATGGCTCAGCCCTCCTTGGCGTAACGCTCCGCCATGTCGGCCAGGGTGGCCTGCTCCACCAAGGGGGCGCGGCCATAGCTGCCGAACTCCACGATCAGGGTGCCCACGGCCTCCTTCACGCCCCGGCGCATGGCGTCGGTGATCAGGGCCACGGAGCCCTCGTCGCCGGTGCCGTACATGACGGTGTCCATGATGGGGGCCAGGAAGGCCC
>NZ_JAHZDL010000160.1:0-2297 GCF_019422385.1 Flavonifractor sp. | reverse complement strand
TCGCTTCGCCGCAAGCGGCAAAGCTCGTTCCCTCCACTGTGCCTCCTCTCCCCACGACGACCACTCCGTTGGGTCGCCGCGGGGACCCCATGGAACGGGCCAAGCGGTTGTCATACCCCCCGTAGGCGGCGCGTCAAGGATGCCGCGCCCTACTTGCCGTAGACGATGGAGACGGCCTTTTGGCAGTTGAGGATCTCCGCCGTTTTGGGGGCGCCGCCGAACTCGCCGTCCAGAGTCCAGGGCAGCTCCTGCTCACAGGTGATTTTCAGCCGGCTGGTGCGGTAGCTGGTGACCAGTCCGCCCTCGTCGGGGGACATGGTGAGCAGGGCGCGGATCACGGCCTGGAGCTGGATGGGGTTCTCCGGCTGGCGCACCAGCACCACCTCAAAAATCCCGTCGTCCAGGGCCACCGGCTGGGCGGGCGTCCCCTTGAAGCCCCCCACGGACACGGTGTTGCTTACCATGCCGTAGCAGTAGCCCCCCGCCTCCACCCCGCCGTCGTGCTCCACGGTGAGGGGGTAGGACTGGATGGAGGCGATGCGGGTGACGCTCTCCAGCATATAGGCGGTGCGGCCCAGCAGGTTCTTCACCGGCTGGGGGGTGTTGTAGGACACGTCGGTGAAGGCGCCGAAGGCGGCCACGTAGATGAAGTGCTCACCGTTGAACCTCCCGATGTCCACCGGCCGGGGCACCCCGGCGGCGGCGGTGCGGGCCATGGCCTCCATCCCCCGGGGGAGGGACAGGTTCCTGGAGAAGTCGTTGGTGGTGCCGGCGGGGATGTAGCCCACCTCCGGCCGCGCCTCGGGCGGCAGGGCCATCAGGCCGTTCACCACCTCATGGAGGGTGCCGTCCCCCCCGCCGCAGACGATGCGGTCAAACTCCCCGGCCCGGCGGGCGGCCAGCTCCGCGGCGTCCCCGGCCCCCCGGGTGGGGTGAACCGTCACGTCCCAGTCCCGGGCCAGCTCCTCCAGCACCGCCGCCAGGCGGCTTTTCAGCAGGCCCTTCCCCGCGTGGGTATTGTAGATAAACAGCAGCTTCTTCATAGCGCTCCTCCGTTGTCATGTGCCTATATTATACAGGGATTGCCGCAAAATACAACCACCCGCCGGAGCGGGCGGCAAATTTCCGCCGGGTCTTGCTTTTTTTCGCTAAAGTGTGTAGAATAAAAATCTCAGCGCAAACACAAAGGAGTGCTGCCGGTATGGATCGCAAAGCCCTGGCCGCCGCCTTCCCCGTCACCCTGCCGGTGCTGATGGGCTATCTGGCCATCGGCATCGCCTTCGGGCTGATGCTCCAGGAGATCGGCTACAACTTTATCTGGGCCTTTTTCATGAGCCTGACCATCTACGCCGGGTCGGGGCAGTATCTGGGGGTGACCCTGCTGTCCACCGCCGCGGGCCTGGGCACCGTGGCGGTCATGACCCTGCTCATCAACTTCCGCCACCTGGTCTACGGGCTGTCCATGCTGGAGAAGTTCCGGGGCATGGGCTGGCGCAAGCTGTACATGATCTTCTCCCTCACCGACGAGACCTACGCCCTGCTCTCCTCGGCCCAGGCCCCGGTGGGGGTGAACCCCAAAAGCTTCTACTTCGCCATCGCCGTTCTGGATCAGAGCTACTGGATTCTCGGCTCGGTGATCGGCGCGGTGGCCGGGGCGGTGATCCCCTTCAGCACCGAGGGGGTGGACTTCGCCATGACCGCCCTGTTCGTGGTCATCGCGGTGGAGCAGTGGAAGACCTACCGAAAGCACCTGCCCGCCCTGCTGGGGTGTGCCGTGACGGTGGTGTTCCTCATCATCCTGGGCAGCGTCTTCGGGCAGGATCAGATGCTGCTCATTTCCCTGGGCGTGATCGTGCTCATCCTGCTCATCCTGCGGGACAGACTGGACGAAAAGGAGGGAGAACCATGCTGAGCACCGGCGCAGCCATCGCGGCCATCGCCGTCATGGCCATTGTCACCTTCCTCACCCGGGTGCTCCCCTTCCTGCTCTTCGACCGGGGGGAGTCACCCCCCAAGCTGGTGCTCTACCTGGGCCGGGTACTCCCCCCGGCCATCATCGCCATGCTCATCGTCTACTGCCTGCGGGGGGTGAGCTTTTCCACCCCAGGCGGCTGGGTGCCCCAGCTTCTGTGCGTGGCGGTGGTGGTGGCCCTCCACCTGTGGAAGCACAACAACCTGCTGAGCATCTTCGGCGGCACCGTTCTCTACATGGTGCTGGTGCAGGCGGTGTTCTGAAAAGGCCGATACTGTATTAAAAGATTTTCCTCTTTTCTGCCCTAAATGCAAATTGACGCATA
>NZ_JAHZDL010000016.1:0-35676 GCF_019422385.1 Flavonifractor sp. | reverse complement strand
GAAGACCGGCGCCGAGGTGGTCAAGACCCTGATGAAGAACGGCGTCATGGCCTCCATGTCCGACATCATCGACTTCGACACCGCCGCCATCATCGCCGAGGAGTTGGGCTGCAAGGTGGAGCACGAGGTGATCGTCACCATCGAGGAAAAGCTCATCGACACCGCCGAGGATAAGCCGGAGGATCTGGTGCCCCGGGCCCCCGTGGTGGTGGTGATGGGCCACGTCGACCACGGCAAGACCTCCCTGCTGGACTATATCCGCCACGCCCACGTGGCCGCCGGCGAGGCCGGCGGCATCACCCAGCACATCGGCGCCTACCAGGTGGAGGTGCAGGGCAAGACCATCACCTTCCTGGACACCCCCGGCCACGAGGCGTTCACCGCCATGCGGGCCCGCGGCGCCATGATCACCGACATCGCCATCCTGGTGGTGGCCGCCGACGACGGCATCATGCCCCAGACCGTGGAGTCCATCAACCACGCCAAGGCCGCCAACATCCCCATCATTGTGGCCATCAACAAGATGGATAAGCCGGAGGCCAACCCCGAGCGCATCAAGGAGCAGCTCACCAAGTACGAGCTGGTGCCCGAGGAGTGGGGCGGCGAGACCATCATCTGCCCCATCTCCGCCAAGACCGGCGAGGGCATCGACAACCTGCTGGAGATGGTCAACCTGACCGCCGAGATGCAGGAGCTGAAGGCCAACCCCAACCGCTCCGCCCACGGCGCCGTCATCGAGGCCCGGCTGGACAAGGGCCGCGGCCCCGTGGCCACCCTGCTGGTGCAGAACGGCACCCTGAAGCAGGGCGACGTGATCATCGCCGGCACGGCGGTGGGCCGCGTCCGCGCCATGACCGACGCCAAGGGCGAGAAGCTCACCGAGGCCGGCCCCTCCGTGCCCGTGGAGATCATCGGCATGGGCGAGGTGCCCGACGCCGGCGACGACTTCCACGCCGTGGCCGACGAGCGCATGGCCCGCGAGCTGGCCGAGCAGCGCAAGCACGAGCAGAAGATGGCCTCCTCCGCCCCGGTGGGCAAGGTGAGCCTGGAGGATCTGTTCAGCCAGATCCAGGCCGGCGAGATGAAGAACCTGAACGTCATCGTCAAGGCCGACGTGCAGGGCTCCGCCGAGGCCGTCAAGGCCAGCCTGGAGAAGCTGTCCAACGAAGAGGTGCGGGTGCGGGTCATCCACTGCGCCGTGGGCGCCATCAACGAGTCCGACGTCATGCTGGCCACCACCTCCAACGCCATCATCGTGGGCTTCAACGTCCGGCCCGACCACAACGCCAAGGAGTCCGCCGGGCGGAACAAGGTGGATATGCGCATGTACCGGGTCATCTACGACTGCATCAACGAGATCGAGACCGCCATGAAGGGCATGCTCTCCCCCAAGTTCAAGGAAGTGGAGCTGGGCACCGCCGAGGTGCGCAACGTGTTCCGCATCACCGGCGTGGGCATGGTGGCCGGCTGCTACGTCACCGAGGGCAAGATGCAGCGGGGCGCCCAGATGCGCCTGCTGCGCGACAACATCGTCATCTACGACGGCGCCATCGCCTCCCTCCAGCGCTTCAAGGACTCCGTCAAGGAGGTGGCCCAGGGCTACGAGTGCGGCATCACCTTCGAGAAGTTCCAGGACATCAAAGAGGGCGACATCGTGGAAGCCTACCTGATGGAGCAGATTGAGGTGTAACAGCCGCCGAAGGCGGCCCCGAACCGGAGCCCAGCGAAGCGGGTCCGGTTCGGAGAGGAGACACAGCGGAAGGAATGAGCTTTGCCGCCTGCGGCGAAGCGAGTGATCTGGAGCTTGTGTCGACGAGATGGAGCAGATTGAGGTGTAACAGCCGCCGAAGGCGGCCCCTACGCACGCCTATCAACATTTCTGTAGGGGTCGGCCCCCTGGCCGACCCGTTACCCCGTCCATGCAAGGCGGCGGGGCACCGTTTCCCCGCAGGGGCGCACCTGTGTGTGCGCCCGCCCTCCCGCCCCAACCCACAAACCCATACAGGCCCGTTCCGTCCCCAAGTCATTTGAGGAGGGGGCGGGCCTGTGCGTCTTTGTAAGGAGAGTTTATGAGCGCTGTCACCCTGCTGTGCGCCGACCGGCCCCTGCCCCTGTACGACTCCGGCATCCGCCGGGTTGAGACCAGCTCCCACGGCGGGCACACGGTCAGCATTGAGACGAACGGATTTTCCGTGCAGGAGCACACATACTACCGGGAAGCGGTGGAAGACCTGGGCCTGGAGCTGAAGCCATACCAATATGAGCTGGATCTGCGGGCCACGGAGGGTGACGCGGCGGAGCTGCGGGCCTATCTGGAAAAGCACCTGCGCCCCGGCGAGGCCGTGGAGCTGTGGAGCCTGTGGGTAGGGGACGGCCCGACCCGGCCCCACCGCTTCGGCGGCAGGCTGGCCGACCTGGATTTGGATGCCATAAAGCAATTACACGAGCAGTTCCAGATCTGCTTAACCATCGAGAGATAGACCGGGGGCTGAGACCCCCTGGAAAGGAGAACGCTATGCCGAGCAATCGCATCGGACGCATCAACGAGGAGATCCAGCGGGAGCTGGCCGCCCTCATCCGCACGGTGAAGGATCCCCGTGTCCACGGGCTGGTGTCCATCACGGCGGTGGACACCACCTCCGACCTGCGCTACGCCAAGATCTACGTCAGCGTGCTGGACAAGAGCGACGTGGGCGAGGTGGTCAAGGGCCTCAAGTCCGCCGGGGGCTACCTGCGGCGGGAGCTGGGCCGGGCCCTGCAGCTGCGCTACACGCCGGAGCTGCAGTTTGTGGAGGACGACTCCATCGGCACCGGCGCCCATATTCTGAGCATGCTCCGCGACCCGGAGGTGGTAAAGCCCGCCAACCCGGCCAACGAGCACATCCGCCTGGAGGACGAGGAGTGAACGCCATGACCGTCACGGAAGCCGCCGCGTTCCTGCGGGAACACGACAATTACCTGATCCTCACCCACAAGCGGCCCGACGGGGACACCATCGGCTGCGCCGCCGGGCTGTGCCGGGGCCTGCGGGGGCTGGGCAAGACCGCCCATATCTGCCCAGGCACCGGGGCCACCCCCATCTTCCTGCCCTATCTGGAGGGCCTCATGGCCCCGGAGGGCTTCGCGCCGGACACGGTGGTCAGCGTGGACATCGCGGCCCGCAGCCTGTTCACCGACGCCGGCCGGCCCTGGCTGGAGCGGGGGATTGACCTGGCCGTCGACCACCACCCCTCCCAGGAGTTCTTCGCGCGCCAGACCTGCCTGGACGCCGGCCGGGCCGCCTGCGGGGAGCTGATCTACGACATCCTGAAGGAGCTGGGGCCGGTGACGGCCCACATGGCCGCCCCGCTCTATGTTGCCATCGCCACCGACACCGGCTGCTTCCAGTACAGCAGCACCACCGCCGCCACCCACCGGACGGCCGCCGCGCTGATGGACACCGGCCTGGACGTGTTCCCCCTGAACAAGAAGCACTTCCGCACCAAGACCTGGCCCCGCCTCCAGGTGGAGCGCCTGATCGTGGAGCGGATGCACCGCTACGACGGGGGGAAGATCGCCGTGGCCCCCGTGTCCCTGTCCCTCATGGAGGAGGCCGGGGCCGTGGAGGGGGACATGGAGGACATCGCCGCCTTCCTGGGCCAGATCGAGGGGGTGGAGACCTCCGTCACCATCCGGGAGCTGGAGGAGGGCGGCTGCAAGCTGTCCGTCCGCACCGGCGCGGGGCTCAACGCCTCGTCGGTATGCGCCCTGCTGGGGGGCGGCGGCCACGCCGCCGCCGCCGGCTGCACCGTGCCCGGCGGCCTGGCCGAGGCCGAGGCCGCCATTTTGGCCGCCATCCGGCAGGTACAGGCGGAGGTGTAGGGGCGGATATTATCCGCCCGCGTTCCCGCTGACGCACTCCCCAGGGGCGCGGCGGCCCGGCGCGCCGCCTGTGGGGGTATGACAACAGCCCGGCCCGTTTCATGGGGCCCCCGCGCGAGCCCAGCGGCTGTGCCGCGGGTCGTGTGGGGAGAAGGAGGCACAGCGGAGGGAATGAGCTTTCGCGTTTACGCGGAAGCGAACGATCCGCAGCTTGGGCCGACGATGTGGGGCGCGACGACCTCGGCGCGCCATCCACCTGCCGGAGTACCCCCGAGGGCGCGCCTGTGCGGCGCATCCATACGGCAGAGACTTTATTTTTCGCACCCGGAGGTCAGCCATGCCAAACGGAATCATCATCATCGACAAGCCCCGAGACTGGACCTCCATGGACGTGTGCATCCCACAGACGCACGCGTCTGCGGGAACCCTATGATTATTACATCCTCGGCGGAAATGAATTCCGCCTGCGGCGAGGTTTTCGCCGGGGCGAAAACGCTCGGACGACGCAAAAGCGCCGATGCTTGGCGCACAGGGAGGCTTCTGCGTATGCCAAACGGAATCATCATCGACAAGCCCCGAGACTGGACCTCCATGGACGTGTGCATCCCACAGACGCACGCGTCTGCGGGAACCCTATGATTATTACATCCTCGGCGGAAATGAATTCCGCCTGCGGCGAGGTTTTCGCCGGGGCGAAAACGCTCGGACGACGCAAAAGCGCCGATGCTTGGCGCACAGGGAGGCTTCTGCGTATGCCAAACGGAATCATCATCATCGACAAGCCCCGGGACTGGACTTCCATGGACGTGTGCGCCAAGCTGCGGGGGATTTTCCACGAGAAGCGGGTGGGCCACGCCGGCACCCTGGATCCCATGGCTACCGGCGTACTGCCGGTGTTCATCGGCCGGGCCACCCGGGCGGTGGAGTTCGCCAGCGAATCCGAAAAGGAATATCTGGCGGAGATAAAACTGGGCGTTGTCACCAACACCCAGGATACCACCGGCGAAATCCTGGAGAAGCGCCCTGTGTCCGTCACCCGGGAGGAGCTGGAGGGGGCCCTGGCCCATTTCCGGGGGAATATTCTCCAGATCCCCCCCATGTACTCCGCCATCAAGCGGGACGGCAAAAAGCTCTACGAGCTGGCCCGGGCGGGGAAGGAGGTGGAGCGGCCTCCCCGGCCGGTGACCATCCACGCCCTGGAGGCGGGAGAGCAGACCGGGCCGGACACCTACACCCTGCGGGTGCGGTGCTCCAAGGGCACCTATGTGCGCACCCTGTGCCACGACATCGGGCGGGCCCTGGGCTGCGGCGGGTGCATGTCCGCCCTGCGGCGCACCGGGGCTGCCGGCTTCACCCTGGCCGACGCGGTGACGCTGGAGGCGGTGCAGGCCGCCCCTGAACCGGCGGCTCTGCTCCGGCCGGTGGACGGCTGCTTCCGCGGGTATGACGCGGTGGAGATCGACCGCCGGGCCCTGTCCAGGGCCAGAAACGGCAACCCCTTCCCCTGCCCGGCCGGCGTGCCGGACGGGGTCTACCGCTTCTACGGCCCCGGCGGGGAGTTCCTGCTGCTGGGCCGGTGCGCGGGCGGGACGGCCACCACCATCAAGAGCTTTTTCGAGGTGTAAGCGCAATGCAGACTGAAAAACGAGTCATTGCCCTGGGCTTCTTCGACGGCGTGCACCTGGGCCACGGGGCCCTGCTGCGCCGGGTGGGGGAGAAGGCCCTGGAGCTGGGGGCCGTGCCGGCGGCGGTGACCTTTGACACCCACCCGGAGAACCTGATTTT
The DNA here is from genome assembly GCF_019422385.1 of Flavonifractor sp. NCBI lineage: Bacteria > Bacillati > Bacillota > Clostridia > Eubacteriales > Oscillospiraceae > Flavonifractor > Flavonifractor sp. Next base: position 30,030 of record NZ_JAHZDL010000016.1, on the reverse strand, counting down.
GAAAACCCCGGCGGTGCCCCTGCTCAGCTCCCCCCTGGATCGGGCGGAGCTGATGCGCCGGTGCTACGGCATCCGGGAGGTGATCGTGGCCCACTTTGACGAGCGGATGATGCACATGCCCTGGCGGGAGTTCGTCACCGACTATCTGGCGGCGGAGCACGGGGCGGTGCACCTGGTGGCGGGCCACGACTTCCACTTCGGCTACAAGGGGGAGGGCAACCCGGAGCGGCTGCGGGAGCTGTGCGGCCAGCTGGGCATCGGCTGCGACATCATCCCCAAGGTGGAGAAGGATCACATCACCATCTCCTCCACCTACATCCGCACCCTCATCGCCCAGGGGGAGATGGAGCGGGCCAACCAGTTCCTGGGCCACCCCCACACCCTGACGGACACGGTGGCCCACGGCAAAAAGCTGGGCTCCACCCTGGGGTTCCCCACGGTGAACCTCCACTTCCAGCCCGGCGTGCTGGTGCCCGCCCACGGGGTGTACGCCACCCGGGTCTACTTCGAGAACGGGGAGAGCCGCCCGGCGGTGACCAACATCGGGGTGCGCCCCACGGTGGACGACGGCGACCGGGTGACGGTGGAGGGGTACATCCTGGACTTCCACGGGGATCTCTACGGCCAGACCATCCGCATGGAGTTCTACAAGCGCCTGCGGGGGGAGCGGAAGTTCGACAGCCTGGAGGCCCTGAAGGCGGAGGTCATGCACAACGCCCAACAGACCAAGGAGTATTTTGACCGGCAGAACGCAGCCCAATAAGTCAATCGGAGCCACCCACCGGAAGAAAGGGGTCACGGCATGCGGTATTCAAAAATCTATCCCGCCTCGCTCTGCTTCTGCGTCTTTCTGGCGGCGGTGGGGGTGATGCTGGGCGATCCGGCCCAGATCATCCCCGGCATCCGCACCATCATCCTCATGGAGGACGCGCTCATCACCGACTACATCCAGATCGCCGGCATCTCCGCGGCCTTTGTCAATTCCGCCCTGGTGACCCTCATCAGCGTGGGGCTGCTCTGGCTGTGCAGGGAGGCCCCCAACGGCTTCACCATGGTGGAGCTGGGCCTCATGGCCGGCTTCGCCCTCTTCGGCAAGAACATCGCCAACATCTGGCCCATCATCGCCGGCACCTTCCTCTACGCCAAGGTGCGGCGGGAGCCCTTCGGCAAGTACGTGTCCATCGCCCTGCTGGCCACCGCCCTGGCGCCGGTGGTCAGCTATGTGGCCATCGACAACGGCTTCGGCAACCTGTGGTGGGGCATCGGGGTGGGGGTGCTCATCGGCTTTGTGCTGCCCCCCCTGTCGGCCTACACCTACAAGATCCAGAACGGCATGAACCTGTACAACATGGGCTTTGCCTGCGGCGTGCTGGCCATGATCCTGGTGCCGGTGATGAGCTCCCTGGGGGCGGATCCCAACATCGCCAGCCACTGGTCTACGGGCAACAATCTGCCCCTGGCCCTGGCCCTGGGGGTTCTGTGCGCCGTGCTGATCCTCACCGGCCTGTTCCTGTGCGGACGGCCGGCCTGGGCGGCCTGGGCGGGGTACCGGCGGCTGCTGCTCACCACCGGCCGGGCCCCCAGCGACTACCTGCGCATGTTCGGCGCCGCGCCGGTGCTCCTCAACACCGGCATCAACGGCCTCATCGGCATGCTCTTCATCCTGGCCACCGGCGGGGATCTCAACGGTCCCACCCTGGGGGGCATCTTCGCCATCATGGGCTTCTCCGCCTTCGGCAAGCACGCCCGCAACATCCTGCCCATCATGGTGGGCGTGGTCATCGGAGGCGTGTGCATGCACTGGCGCATCAACAACCCGTCGGTGCAGCTGGCCATGCTGTTCGGCACCACCCTGGCCCCCATCTCGGGCTACTTCGGCTGGCCCTTCGGCATCCTGGCCGGCTTCCTCCACTCCTCGGTGGTGCTCCACGCCGGCACCCCGGTGGAGGGCGTCAACCTCTACAACAACGGCTATTCCGGCGGCCTGCTGGCCATCGTGCTCTACCCCCTGCTCACCGAGGCCATCCGCCACCGCAGGCCGGAGCTGGAGGACAAGGACTACTTCGACGTCATGGAGCACGACGAGCCCCAGATCCCCCCGCCCGCCCGGCGGCGGTGAGCCGCCGCTGACCTCCGCGCGCCCTGTGCGGCGCGAGAAAGGTGGAGTCCATGACTCTGTTTAACCTGCTGTGGCTGTTCTTCTGCTACGCCTTCCTGGGCTGGGTGCTGGAGACGGCCCTGGCCGCGGTCAGGCAGCGGCGCTATGTGGATCGCAGCGTCCTCTTCGGCCCCTGGTGCGCGTCCTACGGCCTCACCGCCGTGGTGCTGTCCGAGGGCCTGACCGAGCTGCGGGGCAGCTGGTTCTTCCTCTTCCTGGGCTGCGCCGTGGCCGCCACGGTGGTGGAGTGGATCTCCGGCCACCTGCTGGAGAAGGCCACCCACACCCGCTGGTGGGACTATTCCGGCCGGAAGTGGAACCTGGACGGCTACATCTGCTTCACCGCCTCCCTGGTGTGGGGCGCCCTGGGCCTTATCGCCGTGCAGTGGGGCAACCCCCTGCTGCTGGCCCTGTATGAGCTCATCCCCCCGCTGGTGCGGGAGATCCTTCTGCTGGTGCTGGTGTGCGTGCTGGCGGCGGACGTGCTGGGCACCCTGCTCACCCTGCTGGGGGTGCGCAGCGTCCTGCCCCCGGTGGAGCGGCTCAACAACCGCCTGGCCGCCCTGTCGGTGCGCATGGGGGAGTGGATCCTCCGCCACACCGAGGGCCGCATCCAAAAGGCCTATCCCCGGGCGGACTTCGTCCGGCGGAAAGAAGCCGTCAAGGTCAATCCCTTTACCAAAGGTGCCAGCTTCTACAGCATCCTGCTGTTGTTCTACATCGGCGGCGTGTGCGGCGATCTGGCGGAGACCCTGTTCTGCCGCGTCCGCCTGGGCTGGTGGATGAGCCGCTCCAGCGTGGTGTGGGGCCCCTTCAGCATCGTGTGGGGCCTGGCCCTGGCGGCGGCCACCCTGCTGCTGTACAAGTACCGGGAGCGCTCGGCCAGCTTCTTCTTCGTGGCGGGCACCCTGCTGGGCGGCCTGTACGAGTATCTGTGCAGCGTGTTCACCGAGCTGGCCTTCGGCACCGTGTTCTGGGACTACAGTTCCATCCCCTTCAACCTGGGCGGGCGGATCAACCTGCTCTACTGCTTCTTCTGGGGCTTTGCCGCCGTGGCCTGGTTCAAGGGGCTCTATCCCGTCCTGGCCCGGTGGATCGCCAAAATCCCCGCCCGGCCGGGCAAGCTCCTGGTGTGGGCCCTGACGGTGTTCATGGCGGTGAACATGGCCTTCAGCGCCGCGGCCCTGACCCGGTACAGCCAGCGCGCCGCCGGGGAGCCGGCCGACCAGCCCTGGCAGGTGTGGATGGACGAGCACTACAACGACGACGTGATGTACCGCATCTACCCCTACGCCAAGATGACGGATTAGCAAGACGCCCCGGGCGGCCAACGGCCGCCCGGGGCGTCTCTCGTTCTGTGGGTTACACGCGGATGCGCTCGATGCCGTCCACCGCAGCGGCCACCAGGCCGTCCACGTCCAGGGCGGCCTCGGCGGCCTCCAGCTCCCCCAGCATGGGGTGGAGCCGGGGGTGCCGGGGGGTGAATACAGTGCAGCAGTCCTCGTAGGGGAGGATGGAGGTCTCAAAGGTGCCGATCTTCCGGGCGATGCGGACGATCTCCTCCTTGTCCATGCCCACCACCGGCCGGAGGATGGGCAGGGTGGTGACGGCGGTGGTGGCCCGCATGGCGTCCATGGTCTGGCTGGCCACCTGGCCCAGGCTCTCGCCGGTGACGATGGCCCCGGCGCCGCACCGCTGGGCCACCTGCTCGGCGATGCGCATCATGAACCGGCGCATGAGGACGGTGAACAGCTCCTCGGGGCACCTGCGGCGCAGCTCCTCCTGGATGGCGGTGAAGGGCACCACGTGGACGGTGAGCCGTCCGCACCAGGGGGTGAGGATTTTGGCCAGATCCAGCACCTTCTGCTTGGCCTCCTCGGAGGTGTAGGGGTAGGAGAAGAAATGGACCATGTCCAGGGCGATGCCCCGCTTGGCGATCATCCAGGAGGCCACCGGGGAGTCGATGCCGCCGGACAGCAGGCTCACCGCCCGGCCGCCCACCCCCACCGGCAGGCCGCCGGCGCCGGGCTCCGGATCGGCGTGGACGTAGGCGGCGTAGTCCCGCACCTCCAGGTGCACCGTCAGCTCCGGATGGCGCACGTCCACCTTCAGGTTGGGGTATTTCTCGTCCAGCTCGCCCCCCACATACTGGGACAGCTGGATGGAGGTCATGGGGAAGCTCTTGTCCGCTCGCTTGGACTCCACCTTGAAGGTGTGGGCGGCGGAGAGCTTGTCCCCCAGGTACTCGATGGCGGTCTGGAGCATGGCGTCCGCGTCCTTCTCACAGGCCCGGGCCCGGGACAGGCCCACCACGCCGAACAGGCGCTTCATGGCCTCCCACGCGCCATCCAGGTCGCAGCTGTCGTCCTGGGGCTCCACATACATGGTGGACTGCTTGGTGTATACCTTGAATTTGCCGTGGGCCTGGAGCCGGCGGCGGGCGTTGGCGATGAGCCGGTCTTCAAAGGTGCGCCGGTTCAGGCCCTTAAGCACCAGCTCCCCCAGCTTCAGCAGAATAATCTCGTTCATCTCGCATCGGATTCCTTTCCAAAAGTCTCATTATTATATCCGATTTGGGTATTTTTGTCCAGCCCGGCCCTATCGGCGCAGATAGGCGCTCTCCCGGTACTGGACGGCCTCGGCCAGGTGCTCCACGCCGATGTCCGCCGCGCCGTCCAGATCGGCGATGGTGCGGGCCACCCGGAGGATGCGGTCATAGCTCCGGGCGGTGAGGCCCATGCGCTGGAAGGCCCCCTTCATGACGGCCTGGCCGTCGGCGTCCAGGGCGCAGTACGCCGCCAGCTCCGCCGGGCCCATGTGGGCGTTGCAGGACGGGCCGTCCGGGCCGAAGCGGGCGGCCTGCACCGCCCGGGCCGCCTCCACCCGGGCGCGGATGACGGAAGATGGCTCCGCCGCCGGCCGGCGGGAGAGCTCGTCAAAGTCCAGGGGGGGCACCTCGGCGTAGAGGTCGATGCGGTCCAGCAGGGGGCCGGACAGCTTGCCCAGGTACTTCTCCACGTCCCTGGGGGAGCAGCGGCACCGGCTGCCGTAGCCGTACCAGCCGCACTTGCAGGGGTTCATGGCGCACACCAGCATGAAGCGGGCGGGGAAGCGCTCGCTGCCCGCCGAGCGGCTGATGGTGACCCACCCCTCCTCCAGGGGCTGGCGGAGCACCTCCAGCACGTCCTTGTGGAACTCGGGCAGCTCGTCCAGGAAGAGCACCCCGTTGTGGGCCAGGGAGATCTCCCCCGGCCGGGGCACGGGGGTGCCGCCGCCGGCCATGCCGGTGGATGAGATGGTGTGGTGGGGGGCGCGGAAGGGCCGCTGCACCAGCAGGGGGCGCTCGGCGCTGGTGAGGCCCATCACCGAGTGGACGGCGGTGGCCTCCAGGGCCTCCCGGCGGCTCAGCTCCGGCAGGATGGAGGGCAGGCGGCGGGCCAGCATGGACTTGCCCGAGCCCGGCGGGCCCACCATGGCGATGTTGTGGCCCCCGGCGGCGGCGATCTCCAGGGCCCGCTTGGCGCTCTCCTGGCCCTTCACGTCGGCAAAGTCGGGAGCGGGGCCGGCGTCCGCGCCGGGGATCCAGGGGGCGGCGGGGGCGATGGGTTCCTCCCCCCTCAGGTGGGCCACCAGGGCGGCCACGCTCTCCACCGGGTAGACCTCCATGCCGCCGGCCAGGGTGGCCTCGGCGGCGGAGGGGGCGGGGACGTACAGCCGCTTCACCCCCGCCTCCCGGGCGGCCAGGGCCATGGGCAGCATGCCCGCCACCGGCCGCAGGGTGCCGGACAGGGACAGCTCCCCCACAAAGGCGCTGTCCTCCCCGTCCAGGCGCAGCTGCCCCCCGGCGGCCAGGATGCCCACCAGCATGGGCAGGTCGTACACCGTGCCCACCTTCCGCCGGTCCGCCGGGGCCAGGTTCACCGTGATGCGGGACACGGGGAAGGGGAAGCCGCAGTTGCGGATGGCGGCGCGCACCCGGTCCCGGGCCTCCTTCACCGCCGCGTCGGGCAGGCCCACCACCTCAAAGGCGGGCAGGCCGGCGGACAGATCACATTCCGCCCTCACCTCATAGCCCGCAATCCCGCTCAGTCCCAGGGAGCGCACCTCACAGAGCATGCCACCGCCGCCCTTCCTTTTTTTTATAGTATAGCATGAAAAAAGGGGGCCTGCCAAGGGGGTGGAAGGGGGGGAGAGCGGAGTGTGGATAAACTGCATATTTTAGCCCTTCTAGTTTAGTTAGTTATAGCTAATATCAAAAGTTTTTCCGCAAAACGCCCCAAAAAAGCGGATCATTTTTTCTAATTCAGGAACAAAAAAGAAAAATTAAATTTGGAGGGCAGAATGGATTTACAAACGGGAAAGATGGTGTTACAATGAAGGCGCTTAAACGGCCTACCGGCAGGTAAGCCGCGGCAAAAACCGCCAGGGTAATGGGAATCGGGCCCGGCCGGACCGGCGGCGGGGACGGATTCCCATTGCCCTGGAGCGACAGACAAAGAGGAGGAATCGTTTCAAATGGCTAGAAAGCTGAAAACGATGGACGGCAACACCGCCGCCGCCCATGTGTCCTACGCCTTCACCGAGGTGGCGGGCATCTACCCCATCACCCCCTCCAGCCCCATGGCCGACAATGTGGATCAGTGGGCTGCCCAGGGCCGCAAGAACATCTTCGGCACTACCGTCAAGGTCATTGAGATGCAGTCCGAGGCCGGCGCGGCCGGCACCGTCCACGGCTCCCTGGCCGCCGGCGCGCTGACCACCACCTACACCGCGTCCCAGGGCCTGCTGCTCATGATCCCCAACATGTACAAGCTGGCCGGCGAGCTGCTGCCCGCGGTGTTCCACGTGTCCGCCCGTACCCTGGCCACCCACGCGCTGAACATCTTCGGCGACCACTCTGACGTCATGGCCTGCCGCCAGACCGGTTTTGCCATGCTGTGTGAGTCCAACCCCCAGGAGGTCATGGATCTGGGCGCCGTGGCCCACCTGGCCGCCATCAAGGGCCGCGTCCCCTTCCTGAACTTCTTTGACGGCTTCCGCACCTCCCACGAGATCCAGAAGATCGCCATCTGGGACAACGAGGATCTGGCCGACATGGTGGACATGGACGCTGTGGAGGCCTTCCGCAAGCGCGCCCTGAACCCCGAGCGGCCCGTCATGCGCGGCTCCCACGAGAACGGCGACATCTTCTTCCAGCACCGCGAGGCCGCCAACAAGTACTACGACGCCATCCCCGGCATTGTCGAGGAGTACATGGGCAAGGTCAACGCCAAGCTGGGCACCAACTATCAGCTGTTCAACTACTACGGCGCTCCCGACGCTGACCGCGTGATCATCGCCATGGGCTCCATCTGCGACGTGGCCGAGGAGGTCATCGACTACCTGAACGCCCACGGCGAGAAGGTGGGCCTGGTGAAGGTGCGCCTGTACCGCCCCTTCCGCGCCGACAAGCTGCTGGAGGCCATTCCCGCCACCGCCACCAAGATCGCCGTGCTGGACCGCACCAAGGAGCCCGGCGCCCAGGGCGATCCCCTGTACCTGGACGTGGTCACCGCCTTCGCCAACGCCGGCCGGCAGGCCACCATCATCGGCGGCCGCTACGGCCTGGGCTCCAAGGACACCCCGCCCAGCAACGTGTTCGCCGTGTATGAGGAGCTGACCAAGGACGCTCCCAAGCGCCAGTTCACCGTGGGCATCGTGGACGACGTGACCTTCACCTCCCTGGAGGAGAAGCCCTCCCCCAACACCGCGGCCCCCGGCACCATCGAGTGCAAGTTCTGGGGTCTGGGCGGCGACGGCACCGTGGGCGCCAACAAGAACTCCATCAAGATCATCGGCGACCACACCGACAAGTACGTGCAGGCCTACTTCCAGTACGACTCCAAGAAGACCGGCGGCGTGACCATCAGCCACCTGCGCTTCGGCGATGAGCCCATCCGCGCCCCCTACTATATCAACAAGGCCGACTTCGTGGCCTGCCACGTGCCCGCCTACATCGTCAAGGGCTTCCCCATGGTCCGCGACGTGAAGGACGGCGGCGTGTTCCTCATCAACTGCCAGTGGTCTGACGAGGAGCTGGATCACCACATGCCCGCCGTGGCCAAGCGCTACATTGCCGAGCATAACATCCAGGTCTATACCATCAACGCCATCGACCTGGCCATCGAGATCGGCATGGGCAAGCGCACCAACACCATCCTGCAGTCCGCCTTCTTCGCCCTGGCCAAGGTGATGCCCGAGACCGAGGCCATCGGCTACATGAAGGACGCCGCCACCCACTCCTACCTGAAGAAGGGCCAGGACGTGGTGGATATGAACCACAAGGCCATCGATATCGGCGCCACCGCCTTCCACAAGTTTGAGGTTCCCGCCTCCTGGGCCACCGCCGAGGACAAGCCCGTGGCCGAGCACCTGGAGGGCGATCCCGCCACCGTCAAGATGGTCAAGGAGATCATGGAGCCCGTGGGCCGCATGGACGGCGACAGCCTGCCCGTGTCCGCCTTTGCCAACGGCCATGAGGACGGCACCTTCTGCCAGGGCGCTTCCGCCTATGAGAAGCGCGGCGTGGCCGTCACCGTGCCCGAGTGGGATGCCAGCAAGTGCATCCAGTGCAACCAGTGCTCCTACGTCTGCCCCCACGCCACCATCCGTCCCTACGCCCTCACCGAGGAGGAGGCCAAGAACGCCCCCGCCGCCGCCAAGATCGTGGACATCAAGGCCGGCAAGGGCAAGGGCGAGTACAAGTTCGCCATCGCCATCTCCCCCCTGGACTGCATGGGCTGCTCCGTGTGCGTCAGCACCTGCCCGGTCAAGGCCCTGGAGATGAAGCCCCAGGAATCCCAGGCCGAGCAGCAGGCCGTGTTTGACTACATGGTGGCCAAGGTTGCCCCCAAGGCCGACATGGAGGACACCAAGACCGTCAAGGGCAGCCAGTTCAAGCAGCCCCTGCTGGAGTTCTCCGGCTCCTGCGCCGGCTGTGCCGAGACCGCCTATGCCCGCCTGGTGACCCAGGTGTGCGGCGACCGGATGTACATCACCAACGCCACCGGCTGCTCCTCCATCTGGGGCGGTCCGGCTGCCACCTCTCCCTACACCGTCAACAAGGAGGGCAAGGGTCCCGCCTGGGCCAACTCCCTGTTTGAGGACAACGCCGAGCACGGCCTGGGCCTGTTCCTGGGCCAGAAGGCCATCCGCGACCGGCTGGCCGCCAAGACCCGCGAGCTGCTGAACGTGTCCTGGTGCACCGCCGCCATCAAGGAGGCCGGCCAGAAGTGGCTGGACACCATGGAGGACGGTGAGGCCAACGGCGAGGCCGCCAAGGCCTACATCGCCGCCCTGGAGGACGGCCTGTGCACCGTGGATGAGCTGTGCGCCTGCCCCGATGCCAAGCTGGCCGCCCACGGCCAGGAGCTGAAGGCCGCCGGCAAGCAGTTCTGCGACTGCGACGCCTGCAAGCTGGCCGCTGAGATTCTCCAGGAGAAGGAGTACCTGAACAAGAAGTCCATCTGGATCTTCGGCGGCGACGGCTGGGCCTACGACATCGGCTACGGCGGCCTGGATCACGTCATCGCCTCCGGCGAGGATGTAAACATCTTCGTGTTTGACACCGAGGTGTACTCCAACACCGGCGGCCAGGCCTCCAAGTCCTCCAACATCGGCCAGGTGGCCCAGTTTGCGGCCGCCGGCAAGACCCAGCCCAAGAAGAGCCTGGCGGAGATCGCCATGCAGTACGGCTATGTCTACGTGGCCCAGGTGGCCATGGGCGCCAACCCCAACCAGACCCTGAAGGCCATCACCGAGGCCGAGGCCTATCACGGCCCCTCCCTGGTCATCGGCTACGCCCCCTGTGAGATGCACTCCATCAAGGGCGGCATGGCCAACTGCCAGATGGAGATGAAGAAGGCCGTGGAGTGCGGCTACTGGAACCTGTTCCGGTTCAACCCCGCCCTGAAGGCCGAGGGCAAGAACCCCTTCACCCTGGACTCCAAGGCCCCCGCCGGCGGCTATCAGGAGTTCCTGATGAACGAGGCCCGCTACTCCTCCCTGACCCGCGCCTTCCCCGAGCGCGCCAAGGAGCTCTTCGCCGAGAACGAAGAGGCCGCAAAGGCCCGCTACGAGCACCTGACCCGTCTCGTCGAGCTGTACAAGTAATCAAGTTCGCACAAGGGCCCCGGACTTCTGTCCGGGGCCCGCTTTTATGGCGGCCTCTTCGGGGGCCCCGCCGCAGGCGGGGCGCGCCGCAAGGCACGTCCAAGCGTTTTGCCGAAGGCAAAACCTTGATGCCGGCGGAATTCACTTCCGCCGAGCAGATGAAATCAAATAGGGGCCCCCGGCGGGCCCTGGCCCGCTGGGGTATGGCCGCAAAGGCCCGCTACGAGCACCTGACCCGTCTCGTCGAGCTGTACAAGTAATCAAGTTCGCACAAGGGCCCCGGACTTCTGTCCGGGGCCCGTTCTATATGGCGGCCTCTTCAGGGGCCCCGCCGCAGGCGGGGCGCTTTTACCCGCCGGGGCAGAAATTCCGCGGCGGAAAACCGCCAAATTTCCAGTGACAACCGGGTGCGGGAGGGTTATAATGGAGACAGAACTCAGACAGAGGGGGCGGAGCCCATGGAGCGTGCGGAGTGGAAGGAATACCGGGACTGCGTGGCGGCGCTGCTGGCCGCGCCGGAGGTGGCGCGGCTGAAAACCATCCGCCACCACCCGGGGGTGTCCTGCTATGAGCACAGCGCCTTCGTGTCCTATGTGGCCTGGCGGCTGGCCCGGCGGTGGGGGGCGGACGGGGCCCTGGCGGCCCGGGCGGGCCTGCTCCACGACCTGTACCTCTACGACCCCCGCTCCCTGCCCTCCTGGCGGCAGTGCTTCGCCCACCCGGTGGCGGCGGCCAGAAACGCCGCGGCCCTGGAGGGGGCTCTGTCCCCCAAGGAGGAAAACTGCATCCTGGCCCACATGTGGCCCCTGTCCGTCCGGGCGCCCCACAGCCGGGAGGCCGCCGCGGTGTGCCTGGCCGACAAGCTGTGTTCCGTGGCGGAGGTGCTCCACGTCTGGCGGCGGCTGGCCCTGCGGCGGGCGATGCTGTCCCTGGTGAGGTGACAGATGACCGCATTGTGGGGACGGCAGACGGCTGTTTTGTAAAGATCCCGTCAAGAAGGGGCGGAGAAATTGTGCAAGCCTCCTAACCGTGAAAAAATGGGCGGTTTTTTTGAAAATAGCGGTGCATTTTCCGCCCCGCTTTGCTATAATCTTTTTGCAAGAAATCCATTTTTTGAGGAGATGGCGACATGAACGCGACTGGAGCGGTGGTGTTCCTCCCCCGGGAGGGAAACGGCCCGTCCCTGATGCTGGAGGAGCTGCTCTTTGACCCGGCGGCCCGCTGGCTGGCGGAGTCCCTGCGCAGCGCCGGGGTGGAGCGGTTTTTTGTGGTCTGCCACAGTGACGACCGGGAACAGGCCGCGGCCTGCTTCCCCGAGGGCACGGAGCTGGTCACCGGCACCACCGAGGACGCGGTGGGGCAGCTGCTGGCCTTCCTGGACGCCCTGGAGGGCAAGGCGGTGGTGATCACCAAGCCGGTGCTGCTGCGCTGGGACGACGCCAGAACCCTGGTGAACGCGGAGAACGGCGGCGTGCTGGACAGCAAGGACACCGGGGTCTACCGGGTGGATGCCGCCGCCCTGTCCGCCGCCCTGGGCGAGGGCGTGGGCCTGGAGGAGGCCCTGAAGGAGAGGGGCGACAAGTTCAACAGCCGGGGCGTCTGGTTCCAGGGGGCCTATCCCATCCGCTCCGGCTGGGAGGGCCGCGTGGAGGCCGAGCTGGCGGCCCGCCAGATGGGCGCCCACCGGCTGATGATGGCCGGCGTCCGCTTCCTGGCCCCGGATCAGTGCTACATCGGCCCCCGGGTGCAGGTGGGGGCGGGCACCGTGGTGCTCCCCGGCACCATCCTGCGGGGGGAGACCGTCATCGGCAGGAACTGCGAGATCGGCCCCAATACCATGATCCGCGACTGCACCGTGGGGGATAACGTCACCGTCAACGCCTCCCAGCTCAATGAGAGCAGGGTGGACGACGGGGTGAAGATCGGCCCCTTCGCGTACATCCGGCCCAACTGCCATGTGGGCGAGAACGTGAAGGTGGGCGACTTTGTGGAGCTGAAGAACTCCACCATCGGCGCGGGCACCAAGATCTCCCACCTGACCTATGTGGGCGACTCCGACGTGGGGGAGCGGGTCAACTTCGGCTGCGGTACCGTCACCGTGAACTACGACGGCTTCACCAAGTTCCGCACCACCATCGGGGACGACGCCTTCATCGGCTGCAACACCAATCTGGTGGCCCCGGTGAAGGTGGGCGACGGGGCCTACACCGCCGCGGGCTCCACCATCACCGACGATGTGCCCGGCGACTCCCTGGCCATCGCCCGCACCCGCCAGACCGTCAAGAAGCAGTGGGCCGCCAAGCGCCGCGCCCGCCGAAAGTAAAACCGGGCCCGCAACTCCGCGGGCCGGAATATAGAGATAATGTGAGAGGATGTTGTTAAAGAATGATCGCACACGGTAAGGACATCAAGATCTTTTCCGGCACTTCCAACCGTCCCCTGGCCGAGGCCATCTGCAAGGAGCTGGGTACCGAGCTGGGCAACGCCGAGGTGGGCGCCTTCTCCGATGGGGAGAACTTTGTCTCCATCTATGAGACCGTCCGCGGCTCCGACGTGTTCGTGGTCCAGTCCACCTGCTCCCCGGTCAACGACAACCTGATGGAGCTGCTCATCATGATCGATGCCCTGAAGCGGGCCTCCGCCGGGCGCATCACCGCCGTGATGCCCTACTTCGGCTACGCCCGCCAGGATCGCAAGACCAAGCCCCGCGACCCCATCTCCGCCAAGCTGGTGGCCAACCTGATCACCCGGGCCGGCGCCGACCGCGTCCTCACCATGGATCTCCACGCCAACCAGATCCAGGGCTTCTTCGACATCCCCGTGGACAATCTGCTGGGCAACCCCATCTTCACCAACTACCTCCACGACCGCTTCAACGGCAGCGAGGACGACGTGATCGTCGTCTCCCCCGACGTGGGCAGCGTGGCCCGGGCCCGGGCCTTCGCCCAGAAGCTGGGCATGGGCCTGGCCATCGTGGATAAGCGCCGCCAGAAGGCCAACTCCTCCGAGGTCATGAACATCATCGGCGACGTGCAGGGCAAGAAGGTCATCCTCTTTGACGACATGGTGGACACCGCCGGCTCCCTGTGCGGCGCGGCCCAGGCCCTGGTGGAGCTGGGCGGCGCGGTGGACGTGATCGCCTGCGCCAGCCACGGCGTCCTCTCCGGCCCCGCGGTGGAGCGCATCGAGAAGAGCGTCATCAAGGAGCTCTACTTCCTGGACACCGTGCCCCCCAAGGAGGGCGTCAAGTGCGAGAAGATCAAGTACCTCTCCGTGGCCCACATGTTCGCCGAGGCCATCGAGCGCATCTACGAAGAGGTGTCCGTGTCCAAGCTGTTCGTGTAAGAACCGGCGGCTGAACCAAACGAAAACCATAACGGCGAGGGGCGGAGCGTTGCTCCGCCCCTGTTGCCGCGTGGAGGGAAAACCTTGTTTTTTGACAGAAATCGAAGCTCCGGCGCCGAGTGGCTGGTGGTGGGCCTGGGCAACCCGGGCGACAAGTACGAGAATACCCGCCACAACGTGGGCTTTCTCACCGTGGACGAGCTGGCCGAGCGGGCGCGGGTGCCGGTGCAGAGGCTGAAGCACCGCGCCCTCACCAACACCGTGGAGCTGGGGGGCGCCAGGGTACTGCTCATGAAGCCGGTGACCTATATGAACCTGTCCGGCGAGGCCGTGGGGGAGGCCGCCCGGTTCTACAAAATCCCCCCCGAGCGGGTGCTGGTCATCTCCGACGACGTGTCCCTGCCCATCGGCAAGCTGCGTATCCGCAAGGGCGGCTCCGCCGGGGGGCACAACGGCCTGAAAAGCATCATCCAGCACCTGGGCACCGACCAGTTCCCCCGGATCAAAATCGGCGTGGGGGAGAAGCCTCACCCCGATTACGATATGGCCGACTGGGTGCTCTCCAAATTCACCGGGGAGGATCTGAAAACCATCCAGGTGGCGGTGAAAAAGGCTGCCGACGCCGTGGCGTGCTATCTCGAAAACGGCCCCGACAAGGCCATGAACCGGTTTAACGGCTAGGGGACGTCAACTGCCGGGCCCGTGGCGCGCGACGACCCCGGCGCGCGTGTCAACAGCCATGGCCTGTAGGGGCGGATATCATCCGCCCGCCTGGTGGAGGCCCGGCCTCCGGCGAGCGCCTACGCGGCGGGCGCCCCGCTTTTGATGTCAAAAGCGGGGGGAAAACCAGCAGGGCGGGGAATTTCGATTTCCACGGGTTAAGGTGGCTACGCCTGGATTGCTTTTGGGCTAAAACGTGCCACCGGCACGTTTCTTAACGCCCAAACGCCCTGCACCCACCCCTTGAAACGACCAAGAAGGGGGAATTGCGATTCCCCCTTCTTGGAACTTCCCCCAAGCTGTTCTACAGGTAATTCACCGGCGGCGAAGGCTTACTTCGTAACGCCCCCTCGGCTCGGGACGGGCGACCGCAGGTCGCCCCTACGGATCATTACCATAGCCGCCAGAGTTTTTCAGAGGCAAGGCACCGACGGCGGCCCGGCGGGCCAAGCCAGTACAGCGCAGCGACTATCAGGGCTTGCAGGGTAATCCCGATGCGTGCTGCCCAAGGCGCGGCGTCGTCGGCCCAAGCTACGGATCGTTCGCTTCCGGGCAGGCCCGAAAGCTCATTCCCTCCGCTGGGCCTCCTCTCCCCACCGAACCCGCTTCGCTGGGCTTCGGCGGGGGCCCCAATTACCGCAAGCGCCAGCCAATAGGGCGGGCGGCAATGCACGCCCGGTCTTTGCCCTGTCCGTACAACCCACCGCCGCCATGAACCCCCGTTTCGGGGGGTGCCGGGGGCACACCCCCGGCCCCTTCTTTTCCCCCATTTCTTTGGGAAGAAATGGGGGCCCCGGCCGGGCAGGCCCCCGCCGGGAGGCCGAGCCTCCACCGGGCGGGCGGATACTATCCGCCCCTACAGGGCACGGCAGTTGCCACCCGCCGTGTAGGCGTGTTCCACGGGGGAGCTCCCAGTGAATGGTCAGAGGATGGCAGGGCGCGCCGAGTCGTCGCGCCCCACGAGGTCAGTGGTTGCGGGGGCAAACGGGCGGATACCCGCCGGGAATGCTCTGGCGCTGGCCGTTACAGATCCTTTGCCCTCATCTTGTCCAGCGCGGCCTTTTCGTGCTTGGCGGATTTGGCATATCCCACTGCCCACACGATCACAATGGCGATGACGCAGAGGCTCCCCGTGGCAATATATTCCGTCGTTTTTCCCGCAAGGCTGATGAAGACGAACAGTGCCGCCATGGCTGCCGGCAGAACGGCGCCCAGCAGTTTCCTTTTCCGAAGGCCCAGATGGAACTGCACGGCCAGGATTACAAAAGTCAACAGGAGTACAAGCAAGGCTCTCATATCGGATGCCCCTTTCGTGAATGGATAACTTATGGCTTTGTGCGTTACAGATCCTTCGCCTTCATGCGCTCCAGCTCTTTTTTCCTGGCGGCCTGATGGCCCTCCAGCCAGATGAGCAGGAGAATGGCGGTGGGGAAGAGCAGCATCTTCCAGTCCTCCGCCGGGCGGATCGCGCCGTTTGCCAGCAGGAAAATCAAGATGGCAACCCACAGGGCGGGGACAATGCCGCCCAGATACCAGTACCTGGGCCTTCTCCGGGAGGCCCAGATGTGGAACACGGTAATTGCCGCGGCGGCGGCCAGGGTAAGCAGCGGATTCATGCGTCTGCCTCCTTTTCTCTCTGATATCTGTCGATGATGAGCTTCGCGGTGTCCAGATCCACCCGCCCGTCTACGGCCAGGCCCTTGATGAAGGCGGAGAAGGGCTCCTCCTTCTGCTGGTCGCTCAGCTCGATTTTCTGGATGAGCTTGTCCAGCCGCAGCCGGACGGTGGGGTAGGAGACCCCGTAGAGCCGCGCAATCTCCTTCAGGGAGCCCGATTTCAGGACAAAGTTTTTCAGGAAGGCTATGTCCTCCGGCTCCAGCGCCAGGAGCCACTGCGGGAGTTTGTCCAGTTCCAATGCTCTGCTCCTTTCTGATTGACTTTAACTATATTTAGTATAACATGAATAAAATTAAAGTCAATCGAAAAGTATAAATGAATTTATTAAGATTGTAACGGCGGCTGTATCCGTCGTAAACAGGAGTCCCTGCACCTATAGTTTCCAAAATTTTCTATTTAGAGGTGTCCCATGAAGCCGCTTCTCTCAGCCCTTAATGATATCCCCGAATATCGCTCCCTGCTGGCGGCCATCGACGGCGGGGCCTGCCCGGCGGCCCTGTCCGGCCTGTCGGCGGTGCACCGGGCCCACTTTGCCGCCGGCATACGCCAGGAGACCGGCCGGCCGGTGGTGGTGGTGTGCGCCGACGAGGGGGAGGCCGAGCGGATGACCAGGGATCTGGCCGCCCTGTCGGGGGAGGAGGTGCGCACCCTGTCCGCCCGGGAGTTCACCTTCCACAACGCCGCCGTGGTGTCCCTGCAGTACGAGCACCGACGGCTCTCCGTCCTCCGGGCCCTGGCGGCGGGGGAGTGCCCCCTGCTGGTGTGCACGGCGGAGTCCGTCCTCCAGCGCACCCTGCCCAAGCCCCTGCTGGAAAAGGCCTCCCGGGTGCTGCGCATGGGGGAGAGCCACGACCTCAACCAGCTGGCCGAGACCCTCACCGCCGCGGGCTACACCCGGTGCGAGCAGGTGGAGGGCGCTGGCCAGTTCGCCCTGCGGGGCGGCATCCTGGACTTCTTTTCCCCGTCCCAGGCCAAGCCCGTGCGGGTGGAGTTCTTCGGCGACGAGATCGACGCCATGGGCCTCTTCGACCCGGACACCCAGCGGCGGGTGGAGAACATCGGCACGGCGGAGATCCTCCCCGCCGCCGAGGTGCTGCCCCAGCTCTCCCCCGGGGGCTTCGCGGGCCTGGTGGAGCTGCTGGACGGCGTCATTTCCCGGGCAAAGCGCCGCAAGGGGAGCGACAAGCTGCTGACCAGCCTGGCGGAGGACCGGGAGAAGCTGGCCAGCGGCCTCACCTTCCCGGCCATGGATCGCTACATGGCCCTGATCTATCCCCAGATGGCCACGGCGGCGGACTACTTCCCGGCCGACGCGGTGGTGGTGCTCAGCGAGAGCCCCCGGGTGGCGGAGCGGGGGAAGAACTACCTGTGGCAGCTCAACGAGGACGCCAAGACCCTGATGGAGCGGGGGGAGCTGGCCGGGGAGCTGGCGGAGTTCGCCCGCACCTTTGAGGAGCTGGCCGAGGTGCTGGACGCCTGGCCGGTGTGCTACCTGGACGCCTTCACCTCCTCCCGGTACCCCCGGCGGCCCCGGACGCTGCTCAACCTGCTGGCCAAGCAGCTGCCCTCCTACGGCGCCAGCCTGGAGACCGCCGTGTCCGACCTGGCCCACTATGTCTCCGACGGCTTCCGCACCGTGGTGCTGGTGGGCAGCGAGCAGCGGGCCCTGAACCTCCAGGCCCTCCTGCGGGAGCAGGGGCGCAAAACCGCCGTGGACTTCCAGCTCCACGATCTGCCCGCCCACGGCCAGGCGGTGATCGCCGTGGGCGGCCTCACCGCCGGCATGGAGTACCCGGTGGGGCGGCTGGCGGTGCTCACCGAGGGCCAGTCCATCCTGGGCAAGAAGCGGAAATCCAAGCCCGTCACCAACCGGCAGAAGCTGGACTCCTACGCCGACCTGTCCCCCGGCGACCTGGTGGTCCATGAGCACCACGGCGTGGGCCGCTTTCTGGAGATGACCAAGATGACGGTGGACGGGGTGGAGAAGGACTACGTCAAAATCGCCTACGCCGGGGCGGACGTGCTCTACGTCCCCGCCACCCAGCTGGATCTGGTGAGCAAGTACATCGGCTCCGGCGAGGACGCCAACGAGACCAAGAAGCTGTCCAAGCTGGGGGGCACCGACTGGGAGAAGGCCAAGACCCGGGCCAAGAAGGCGGTGAAGGATCTGGCAAAGGGCCTCATCCAGCTCTACGCCCAGCGGCAGCGGCAGCCCGGCTTCGCCTTCTCCCCCGACTCCCCCTGGATGAAGGAGTTCGAGGACGAGTTCGAGTACGCCGAGACCGACGACCAGCTGCGCTGCATCGAGGAGATCAAGCGGGACATGGAGCAGCCCCGGCCCATGGATCGCCTGCTGTGCGGCGACGTGGGCTACGGCAAGACGGAGGTGGCCTTCCGGGCCATCATGAAGTGCGTGCTGGACGGCAAGCAGGCCGCCGTCCTGGTGCCCACCACCGTGCTGGCCCGGCAGCACTACCTGTCCGCCAAGCAGCGGTTTGCCAAGTACCCGGTGGAGATCGACGTGGTGAGCCGCTTCCGTACCGCCGCCCAGATGAAGGACACCCTCCGCCGGCTGGCGGCGGGGCAGATCGACCTGCTCATCGGCACCCACCGGCTCTTCCAGAAGGACGTGCAGTTCAAGGATCTGGGCCTGCTGGTCATCGACGAGGAGCAGCGCTTCGGCGTGGCCCACAAGGAGAAGCTGAAGGAGCTGTCCCGGCAGGTGGACGTGCTCACCCTCTCCGCCACCCCCATCCCCCGCACCCTGAACATGGCCCTGTCCGGCATCCGGGACATGAGCACTCTGGAGGAGCCCCCCCTGGACCGGCAGCCGGTGCAGACCTACGTGCTGGAGCACGACTGGGGCGTGCTCTCCGACGCCATGCGGCGGGAGCTGGAGCGGGGCGGCCAGGTGTTCTACCTCCACAACCGGGTGGAGACCATCACCCGCACCGCCGCCAGGATCAAGGAAATGCTGGGGGAGGACACGGCGGTGGCGGTGGCCCACGGCAAGATGAGCCAGGAGGAGCTCAACGATGTCATGACCCGCATGAGCGACGGGGAGATCGACGTGCTGGTGTGCACCACCATCATCGAGACCGGCATCGACATCCCCAACGTGAACACCCTGATCATCGAGGACGCCGACCACATGGGCCTGGCCCAGCTCCACCAGATCCGGGGCCGGGTGGGCCGCTCCACCCGGCGGGCCTACGCCTACCTCACCTACCGCCGGGGCAAGGTGCTCACCGAGGTGGCCTCCAAGCGGCTGGGGGCCATCCGGGAGTTCGCCGAGTTCGGCTCCGGCTTTAAGATCGCCATGCGGGATCTGGAGATCCGGGGGGCCGGCAACGTGCTGGGGCCGGAGCAGAGCGGCTTCCTGCTCAGCGTGGGCTACGACATGTATCTGAAGCTGCTGGAGGAGGCGGTGCTGGAGGAGCGGGGGGAGAAGCCCCAGCGGCCCACCGAGTGCGCCGCCGACCTGTCGGTGGCAGCCTCCATCCCCGACCGGTACGTGCCCTCCCCGGAGCAGCGGATGGATCTCTACCGCCGCATCGCCGCCATCCGCAGCGAGGCGGACGCCGACGACGTGGTGGATGAGCTCATCGACCGCTACGGCGACCCGCCCAGGACGGTGAACAACCTGATCTCCGTGGCCCTGCTCCGGGCCCACGCCGCCGACAACGGCATCTCCGAGATCAGCCAGAAGGGCACCAACCTGAACTTCTACCTGGACGGCTTCGACCTCCAGCGGGTGAGCGCCCTGTGCGCCATGGAGAAGTACAAGTCCCGTCTGCTCTTCTCCGCCGGGGAGAAGCCCTACCTGGCCCTCCGGCTGAAAAAGGGGGAGGACGCCTTGAAGTTCGGCCGCAAGCTGGTGGAGGACTACGCCGCCACCGCCCCCAGGGAGAGCGCCTGACTAGGCTCAGAAAAATACGGCCCGGCGCACGGAATGCTCCGCGCGCCGGGCCTTTTGCTAGGGCTTGTTTGAAACATGTCAACATGCCCCATCGGCGGGCCTTTTGCCCCCTGGACGGCGCAATTTTTCCTTGAAATCCGTCAGGATTCCTGCGAAAAAATTGCTTGCCAGCGGCCCAAAATCCCTCGCCGCTGGACACATCGCCAATGTTCAAACAAGCCCTAGTCCGACAGGGTGAAGAAGTTTTCCACCCGATCCTTTTTGTCAAACACGTTGTTGTAGAGCAGCACCTTGTAGTCCTCAATGGCCCCGTCCAGCTCCTCCGGCAGGGCGGCGTTCTCCCCGTACCAGTTCCCCTGGGCGTCCCCGATGCCCACGGTGTTGATCACCGGGGCGGTCTCCCACAGCTGGGAGAGGAACTTCTGATACCCGGTCATGGGCAGGTTGGCGGTGTCCATCAGCAGGGCGGACAGGTAGTTGAGGGACAGCTCCACCCCCTGGGCCTCCGGGATGTCGTAGTTGGCCCACAGCACGAAGGGCACCATCTGCTTCTTCTGGGCGTCGGCAGTGTCGGGGTTGGTGCCCAGCACGTCGGTGTAGAAGTTGGTGGCAACCTGGGGCTGGTGGTCGCCGAACAGGAGGATCATGGTGGGCTCCTCCACCTGGGAGAAGTAGTCGATCAGATCCCCGAAGGCCTGGTCGCTCTGGTACACCAGGGAGAGGTACTGGTTCACCGTCTGGAAGCGGTTTTCCAGCTCCCCGGTGAGCCACACCTCCTTGGGCAGGTTCGTCCACGCCATCTGATAGGCGGAGTGGTTCTGCATGGTCACGTTGAAGAGGAACAGGGGCTGCCCCTCCTCCTTCTCCTCGTACCAGCGGATCAGGTTCTCATAGTCGCACCGGTCGGTGACGTAGCCGGTGCGCTCGTCCCCCCGCATGTACGCCCGATCCTGGAAGTCGCTCTCGAAATAGACCTCATCGAAGCCGTAGTCGGCATACACCGTGGGCCGGTTCCAGCCGGAGGAGCGGTAGGGGTGGGCGGCGATGGTGGTATACCCCAGGGCCTCCATCTGGCCCACCAGGGAGGGGTCGCCGGGGGAGACGTACATCTGGTAGGGCACCGTGCCGGCGGGGAGGAAGGCGGTGGTGTTGCCGGTGAGGAACTCGTACTCCGAGTTGGCGGTGGTGCCGCCGAACACGGAGGAGTAGGCGTAGCCCTTGATGGTGTTGTCCGTCAGGGAGCGGAGGAAGGGCATGGCGTCCATATTGCTCTCCACCCCGGGGAGGACGGAGAGATCGGAGAGGGACTCGTTCATGATCACGATCACGTTCACCGGCCGGGTGCCCCCGTCCGCCGAGGCCGCCGCATCGGCGGCGTCGCTGGGGTTCTCCCCGGCCAGGGCCGCCAACGTCTCCTGGGAGTAGCTGTCCGGCTTCTCCACCTTCATGTACTTCAGGCACACGGTGAAGTTGAGCACCAGGCCGTTGCCCCGGGTCGTCCACATGGAGGGCTCGATGCCCAGGCCCTCCACCCAGCCGGTGCCGAAGAAGGCCGCCAGGAACACCGCCGTCCCCGCCGCCGCGGGGGCAAAGCCCCGCCAGTCGAAGAGCCGCTTCTCCTCCCTGGGCAGGAAGGACAGGAGCACCAGCACCGCCGCGAAGATGCCGATGGTGAGCCACTGCATGGAGTCGGGGCGGTAGTCGTAGTTGCCCGCCACGTTGGCGGCGGTGCGCAGGGTGAGGAAGTCGCCGGGGAACAGGGTACGGCCCCGGAAGGAGATTAAGTAGTGGTTTGCCATGCCCAGGCCCCAGGCGATGCCGAAGGCCCACTTGGCCGCCGCCGCCCGCCGCCGGCGGCGGACGAAGTAGAACACCAGCTCCAGCAGGTAGTACCAGGCCAGGTTGAGGGCAATCTGGACGGGGGTGAAGTCGTCCCAGCTGTTGTAGTTCAGATACTCCACCAGCACGAAGGCCAGCACGGGGAGGAGGAGCAGCAGGGCCCGGCCCGTCCAGGCCAGCTGCCGCTCCGCGAGCGGGAGCTTGGGCCAGCGGAGGCGGCGTTTTTTGCTGCGGGGTGTTTCTACGGTGTAAGTCATGGGTCGGTGTCTCTGCCTTTACAAGAAGTTTACGTAAACCCTATTGTAGCAGAAAAGAGCGAAAGTGCAACGCACTTTCGCTCTTTTTAATGGAATCTTCATGGTGGAGTGCTGCGGCTGTCAGATTTCGGAGGGAAGGAAAGTGTGAAAGGGAACCGTCAGGGTTCCCTTTCGCGTCCAGTCAAAACGACTTTTTGATCCATCAAAAAGTCCGGCAGCCCACCCGAAAGCACGGAAGGGCTTTCGGGTGGGCTGTGCAACGCACTTTCGCTCTTTTTAATGGAATCTTCATGGTGGAGTGCTGCGGAAGTCAGGCGGTCTCGCCCTCCTCCTTCACCTCGCGGATGAGGATAAAGGGGGTCAGCTCCCGGGACTGGCCCGCCGGGTTGTCCCGGATCAGGCCCTTGAGGGTCTCGTCGTCCAGGGTGATGGAGGAGGCCTTGCCCAGGATCTCCACGTTCAGGTCGTTGGCGTCCACGATCATGGCCTGCACCCCGGTGGCGGCCTCGATCTCGTCGCACACCTTGCCGGGGTTCTCCGGGATGCGGATGCCGAACTCGCCGTACTCCTGGAACTCGTGGTCGTAGAAGCCGTCCAGGCCGGACACCTCCTGGCCCACCATCTCGTAGAACACGCCCCGCTTGCCGAACAGCTTGCCGAAGCCGGCGCAGATGGCCGCCCAGATCACGAACAGGGCCCCCCGCTCATTGATGGCGAACTGCATCTTGTAGGGGCTGTCCACCCCGATGCCGGCGGAGGAGTGGGAGGCGAACCGGGACAGGAACCGGGCCAGCCAGCCCACCTTCATGTCCTTCTTGTACACCACCCGCTTCTGGCACAGGCCGATGATCTTTTCGCTGGAGGAGAGGAGATCCCCCGGCTGCCACACCGGCTTGACGTACTTCTCCACCAGCTCCACATAGCTCTCGCCCACCTGCACGAAGTGGGTCTGAATGGCGTGGCGGGCGTAGGTCTTTCCGTTTACCTCTATGGTGACGCTTTTTCCCTCGTTTGCGCGGAATTCCATGGCAAAACCTTCTTTTGTGTTTGATGTCCCCCCTATTATAACCACCCGGGAGACAATGTGCAACACAAAGTTTCGCCGGGGCACCCCGGGGGGCACCCAGGCAGTTGGATGGCGCGCCGAGGTCGTCGCGCCCCACGGGTTGGTGGATACGCAGGCAAGCGGGCGCACACATAGGTGCGCCCCTACGGATGGCTGCCGCAACTGCCCCGATATTTCAGCGGCATGGCACCGGCGGCGGCCCGGCGGGCCAGGCCGGTACAGCGTGGCAATGATCAGGGCTTGCGGAGTGATCGATGCGGGCCGCCCAAGGCGCGGCAGCGCCTGTGACGGGCACAAAAAAGGAACCGGGCGTGGATGCACGCCCGGCTCTTGCCTTCTCTGTACAGCCTGCCGCCGCCATGAGCCCCCGTACTGGGGGGCCCAGGGCGGGCGAAGCCCCCCGGCCCTTCTTTCTCCCCATTTCTTCGGGAAGAAATGGGGGCCCCGGCCGGGCAGGCCCGTCCCGCGAGGGGCACCCCGGTGTGAGAACGTGGAGCCCCTCATCCGCCCCAGTGTGCGCACTGGGGCACCTTCCCCCTGTGGGGGGAAGGCTTCGGGCGGAGGATATCCGCCCCTGCGGGCTCGGCGGTTGATACGCGCGCCGGGGTCGTACCCCAGGGCACCTTCTCTTGCCCCGTTGGGGCAATTCACCTTGTCGCGCGCCACGGCCGGTGGTGCCGGGGCTGCCGCCCTCGGCGGCCCGTTCCGCCTTGCAGGGAGTCGGACGGCGCGTCAGGGATGCCGCGCCCTGCTGCCGGGGAACCGCGGCCGTTCTCAGATCCCCTCGTTCTGGGGGATTTTGGGCAGGGAGTCGAAGCCCTTCTGGAGATCCTCGTCGGTGGGAATATAGTCGCTCATCTTGCCGCTGAGATAGTTCTCATAGGCGGTCATGTCGAAGTAGCCGGTGCCGGTGAGGCCGAAGAGGATGGTCTTGGCCTCGCCGGACTCCTTACATTTCAGGGCCTCGTCGATGGCGCCCCGGATGGCGTGGGCGGACTCGGGGGCGGGGAGGATGGTCTCCCGTTTGGCGAAGAGGACGGCGGCCTCAAAGACCCTGGTCTGCTCGTAGGCCACGGCCTCCATATGCCCGTCGTGGTAGAGCTTGGAGAGGATGGGGCTCATGCCGTGGTAGCGCAGGCCGCCGGCGTGGTTGGCGGAGGGGATGAAGCCGCAGCCCAGGGTGTACATCCGGGCCAGGGGGGTGACCCTGCCAGTGTCGCAGAAGTCGTAGGCGTACTTGCCCCGGGTGAAGGAGGGGCAGGAGGCGGGCTCCACCGCCACGATGCGGGGGTTCTTCACCCCCCGGAGCTTGTCGGCCATGAAGGGGGCGATCAGCCCGCCCAGGTTGGAGCCGCCGCCGGCGCACCCCACCACCACGTCGGGGTACTCGCCCAGCTGCTCCATGGCGATTTTGCTCTCCAGGCCGATGATGGACTGGTGGAGCAGCACCTGGTTGAGCACGCTGCCCAGCACATAGCGCTTGGTGCCGCCGCTGTTCAGGGCGGCCTCCACCGCCTCGGAGATGGCGCAGCCCAGGCTGCCGGTGGTGTCCGGCGTCTCGGCCAGAATCTTGCGGCCGATGTCGGTGGTGGGGGAGGGGGAGGCGGTCACCTGGGCGTCGAACACCCCCATCACCGCCTTGCGGAAGGGCTTCTGCTCATAGGAGCACTTGACCATATACACGTCGCAGGTCAGGCCGAAGTAGCTGCACGCCTCGGCCAGGGCGGTGCCCCACTGGCCCGCGCCGGTCTCGGTGGTGACACCGGTGAGGCCCTGCAGCTTGGCGTAGTACGCCTGGGCCACGGCGGAGTTGAGCTTGTGGGAGCCGGAGGTGTTGTTGCCCTCAAACTTGTAGTAGATCTTCGCCGGGGTGTCCAGGGCCTTCTCCAGCTCATAGGCCCGCACCAGCGGGGAGGGGCGGTACATCTTGTACACGTCCCGGACGGGCTCCGGGATGTCCACGTACTCGGTGGCGCCGTCCAGTTCCTGCCGGGCCAGCTCCTCACAGAAGATGGGGGACAGATCGTCCACCCCCAGGGGCTGGAGGGTGCCGGGGTGGATCAGGGGGTCGGGCTGCCCGGGCATGGCGGCGCGCAGGTTGAACCATCTCTGGGGCATCTGGTCTTCGGTCAGGTACAGGCGGTGGGGAATCTTCGTCATGTTCATACACTCCTTTTTGCCGTTGTGCGGGGGAGGAGGGCATGAAAAAAGCCCTCGTCCCATCTTCTTCTCTGGGACAAAGGCCAAGACCTCTGCGGTGCCACCCGGATTGACGTATGCCAAGCACACGCCCGCTCACTTTCGCATGCCGACCAGCACGCGCTCCCCTGATAACGGGCGGAGTCCCCGTCTCGCTACTGAGCCTGCGGCCGTTCGCCATGCCCTCGGAAGTCCATTCACCCGGACGCCGCCTGCCGCGATCCCACCACCCGCGGCTCTCTGAGAGGCCTTGATACCGGACTACTCCTCTTCGTCATTGGTTTACCGATTTAATTTGCTACAGTATAACGGCGGCGGCCCGGTTTGTCAAGCCCTTTTTTTGTAAAATTTGGGCCGGGGGATTTAACCGGATTTTAATGGAAAGCATCTTTTGCACCCCCGCCCGGCCTGGTATACTGAAGGGCACAAAGGCAAAGGAGGTACCAATGATGAGACAAGTTCGAGGGGCGGCCGCCGCATTGGCGCTCTTGCTGCTGGCCGGGTGCGGGGGAGCCCCGGCGGAGGAGACCCCCGCTGTGTCCGGGACGGAGCCCCCGGCGGGGCAGATCACCCTCTGCGGGGAGATCCACGGCAATGCCGCCATTATGGAGTACGAGGCGGAGCGGTGGAAGGAGTGCTACGACCAGGGCATGCGGCATCTGTTTGTGGAGCTCCCCTACTACACGGCCCAGTGGCTCAACCTGTGGATGGACGCGGAGGACGACGGGATCCTGGAGCAGCTCCACCAGGACTGGGAGGGCACTTACGCCTCCGGCGCCGAGACGCTGGACTTTTACCGCACCGTCAAGGAACAGTGCCCGGAGACGGTGTTTCACGGCACCGACGTGGGCCACCAGTACGACAGCACCGGGGCCCGCTACCGGGACTATCTGGAGGAACAGGGCCTGACGGACACGGAGGACTACCGCCTGACCCTGGAGGCCATAGAGCAGGGGGAGACCTTCTATCGTGCGGAGGACGACGCCTACCGGGAGAACACCATGGCGGCCAACTTCATCCGGGAGTTCGACGCCCTGGACGGGGAGAGCATCATGGGCATCTATGGCGCGGCCCACACCGACCCGGACGCCGTGGCGGATTCCGCCGGCACCGTCCCATCCATGGCCGCCCAGCTGAAGGAGCGGTACGGGGACGCCCTCCACTTGGAGGACATCTCCTGGATGGCCTGGGAGCCCCAGGGGACGGACACCCTCACCGTGGCGGGGAAGGCGTACCAGGCGTCCTGCTTCGGGGAGGAGGACATCTCCGGCTGGACTGAGGACTACCAGTCCCGGGCCTTCTGGCGGCTGGAGGGGGCCTATGAGGACTTCAAAGACTGCCCCGAGGGCGGCGATGTGCTGCCCTATAACAACTATCCCATACCCATCGAGGCCGGGCAGGTATTCGTCATCGACTACACCCGGAAGGACGGCACGTCAGAGCGGAAGTATTACCGCTCCGACGGGGAGGTTTGGAACGGCATGGACTGCACCACGGAGTTTATCCCGGAATAGAGGCAAAAAAAGGCCGGGGGCCGCCGATCCGGCGGCCCCGGCCCCAGCCTGTCGAAAGACCTCCCGCGAAGGAGGGCCTCGCAGAGTTCCTGCGGCCGCAGCCGCAGGAATCAAATCAAAATCCGTCATTTCCGGCGACATGTGCGTCGGAAATGACACTTCTCATGGCGGAAGGGGCGACAATTTCGCAAGAAATCGAGTCCCTTCCGCCATGCAATTTTTCTCGAAAAAGTGGCGAAGTCACTTTTTCGAGAGCCTGAGGCCGGGGGACAGCCAGATTGGCTGTCCCCCGGCACTTCCTTACTTCAGATGGGAGAAATCGTGCCGCTTTTTGCGGGCGTGGTAGTGGGTGTGGAGCAGGTCGTGGGCCCGGCTGGACAGGGGCGCGCCGAAGAACTCCTCGTAGATGGTTTTGATCTCCGGGTTCTCGTGGCTCTTGCGCAGGGGGAGGCTCCGGTCGATCTCGTACAGGGCCTGGATGCGGGCGTCCCGGACGGCGTTGTTGGTGCCGATGGGCTGTCCGCCGCCGCCGATGCAGCCGCCGGGGCAGGCCATGATCTCGATGAAGATGTAGTCGGCCTCGCCGCTCTCCACCCGGCGGATGATCTCCTCGGCGTTCTTCAGGCCGTTGGCCACCGCCACCTTCAGGGGGGTGCCGTCCAGGTCGATGACGGCCTCCTTGATGGCGTTGACGTCGCCCCGCACGGCGTCGAACTCCAGGCGGGGCAGGGTCTTGCCGGTGTGAAGCTCATAGGCGGTGCGCAGGGCGGCCTCCATGACGCCGCCGGTGGCGCCGAAGATGGCCCCCGCGCCGGAGCCGATGCCCAGGGGGGAGTCGAACTCGCTGTCGGGCAGGTCGGACAGGTTCAGGCCCACGTAGCGGATGAGCTTGGCCAGCTCCCGGGTGGTGAGGACGTAGTCCACGTCCTGATAGCCGTCCCGGCCCAGCTCGGGCCGGCTGGCCTCGTACTTCTTGGCGGTGCAGGGCATGACGGAGACGCTCACCACGTCGTGGGGATCCCAGCCCATCTTCTGGGCATAGTAGGTCTTGGCCACGGCGCCGAACATGCCCTGGGGGCTCTTGGCGGTGGACAGGTTGTCGATGAGCTCCGGATGGTGCTTCTCCATATAGGTGACCCAGCCGGGGGAGCAGGAGGTGATCATGGGCAGCCTGCCGCCGTTTTTGATGCGCTCCAGCAGTTCGCTGCCCTCCTCCATGATGGTGAGGTCGGCGGAGAAGTTGGTGTCGAACACCTTTTCAAAGCCCAGCATCTTCAGGGCGGTGACCATCTTGCCGGTGACGATGGCGCCGCTCTCCAGGCCGAACTCGTCGCCCAGGGCCACCCGGACGGAGGGGGCCACCTGCACGATCACGTGCTTGGAGGGATCCTGGATGGCGGCGGAGACCTCGTTGGTGTAGTCGGTCTCCACCAGGGCGCCCACCGGGCACACCAGGGTGCACTGGCCGCACAGGACGCAGTCGGTCTCGTCCATGGGCAGGTCGAAGGCGGTGGTGACCTTGAAGTCGGCGGAGCGGCTGGAGTAGGTCAGGGCGGTGCAGCCCTGCACCTCGGCGCACACCTTCACGCAGCGGCCGCACTTGACGCACTTGGAGGGATCCCGGACGATGGAGGGGTTGTCGATGCGCAGCGGCTCATTGGAGGAGATGTCGGGCAGCTCCGGGTGGAGCCGGTTGAACCGGCGGCAGAGATCCTGCAGCTCACAGGTGCCGTTGCGGGCGCAGGACAGGCAGTTGGTCTTGTGGTCGGCCAGGATCAGATCCAGCACGCCGGTCTGGGCGTCATACACCTTCTTGGAGTCGGTGATGACCTCCATGCCCTCCCACACCACGGTGGAGCAGGCGGCGGTGAGCTTGCGGGAGCCCACCACCTCCACCATGCACATCCGGCAGTGGGCCTTGATGGTCTGATCCGGGTGGTAGCACAGGTGGGGGATGTCGATGTTGAGCATCTTGGCCGCCTCGATGACCCGGGTGCCCGCGGGCACCTCCAGGGGCTGGCGGTTGACGGTGATATGTACCATTTCGCTCATCGGACGGCGACCTCCTCTTTCACGGCAAAGACTTCCGGGAAACGCTTCATGCAGGACAGCAGGGCGGACTGGGCCGTCTCGCCCAGGCCGCACAGGGACGCGCTGGACATGATGTCGGCAAACTTCTTCAGGGTGGCGATGTCCTTCTCCGTGTGGGTGCCGGCGGCCACCTTGTCCAGCAGCAGGGAGATGTGGCGGTTGCCCTCCCGGCAGGGGGTGCACTGGCCGCAGCTCTCGTGGGAGAAGAACTCCTGGGTCATGCGCAGGAAGCCGATGACGCTGGTGCGCTCGTCCACCACCAGCACCGCGCCGGAGCCGATGGCGGTGAGGTCGGCCTGCCGCATGCCCTTGTAGGTGTAGGGGGTGTCCAGCTGGGCCGGGGAGCAGATGCGGCCCGAGGCGCCGCCCAGCTGCACCAGGCGCAGGGGGTACTCGTCGTTCTCCATGCCCCCGGCCAGGTCGTAGACGATCTCCCGGATGGTGATGCCGAAGGGCACCTCAAACACGCCGGGGTGCTTCACGTTGCCGGACACGGAGATCATCTTGGTGCCCGGGCAGTCCGGGGTGCCCTGGCGCTTGTAGTAGCCCTCGTCGTCCATCAGCAGGGGGGCCACCAGGGACAGGGACTCCACGTTGTTGACGCAGGTGGGCAGGTGGAACACGCCGCACTGCTTGATGAAGGGGGGCTTCATGCGGGGCCGGCCGGCGTTGCCGCCGATGGACTCGGCCAGGGCGGAGCCCTCGCCGCACACATAGGCCCCCGCGCCGGAGTACAGGTGGATGCGGTAGTTCAGCCCCGAGCCCAGGATGTTCTCCCCCAGGTAGCCCGCCGCCTCGCACTGGGCGATGGCGGAGAGGATGCGGGGCCGCAGGTGGGAGTACTCCTCCCGCATGTAGATGTAGCCGTTGTCCGCCCCCACGGCCCAGCCGGCGATGATCATGCCCTCCAGCAGCTGGAAGGGGTCGCGGGTCAGCAGTTCCCGGTCTTTGAAGGTGCCCGGCTCGCCCTCGTCGGCGTTGCACACCACGCACTTGTGTTCCCCCTGCACGTCCCGGGCCTGGCGCCACTTCTTGCCCATGTCGTAGGCCGCGCCGCCCCGGCCCTGGACGCCGTTGGCGGCCAGCACGTCGGC
>NZ_JAHZDL010000159.1:0-2320 GCF_019422385.1 Flavonifractor sp. | reverse complement strand
GGGTGGGCTGGTAACCCACGGCGGAGGGCATCCGGCCCATCAGGGCGGAGACCTCGCTGCCGGCCTGGACATAGCGGAAGATGTTGTCGATGAAGAGCAGCACGTTCTGCTTCTCCCTGTCCCGGAAGTACTCCGCCATGGTCAGGCCGGTCAGGGCCACCCGCATGCGGGCTCCGGGGGGCTCGTTCATCTGACCGAAGACCAGGGCGGTCTTTTCAATGACGCCGGACTCGGTCATCTCCCGCCACAGGTCGTTGCCCTCCCGGGTGCGCTCCCCCACGCCGGTGAAGATGGAGTAGCCGCCGTGCTCGGTGGCGATGTTGTGGATCAGCTCCTGGATCAGCACGGTCTTGCCCACGCCGGCGCCGCCGAACAGGCCGATCTTGCCGCCCTTGGCGTAGGGGGCCAGCAGATCGATGACCTTGATGCCGGTCTCGAAGATGTCCACCACCGGGCGCTGCTTGGCAAAGTCCGGGGGCTGGCGGTGGATGGACCACTTCTCGGCCCCCTCCACCGGCCCCTTGCCGTCGATGGCGTCGCCCAGCACGTTGAACATGCGGCCCAGCACCCCGTCCCCCACGGGGACGGAGATGGGGGCGCCGGTGGCGGTGACGGTCATGCCGCGGCCCAGCCCCTCACTGGGGGAGAGCATGATGCAGCGCACCGTGTCGCCGCCCACGTGCTGGGCCACCTCCATGACCTCCCGGCGGCCGTCCAGCTCCACCTCCAGGGCCTCCTTCAGCTCCGGCAGAGAGCCGCCGGGGAAGGCCACATCCACCACAGGCCCCATGACCTGTACAATGGTTCCCTTGTTTGCACTCATATCGAAAAATCCCCTTTCGGGCGTTCAGTCTGTTCGTTTGATCAGGACGGGCGACCGCAGGTCGCCCCTACGGTTTGTGTGGGAGCGGGCCGCGCCGGATCTGTAGGGCGCGGCATCCCTGACGCGCCGCCGGCCCGACCCGTCGGACTGCGGGGGCGCTATAAAGCCGCCTGGGCGCCGCCCACCACCTCCGTGATCTCCTGGGTGATGGCCGCCTGGCGGGCCCGGTTGAAGGACAGGTTCAGGGTCTGAAGCATGGCCCGGGCGTTGTCGCTGGAGGACTTCATGGCGGTCATGCGGGCGTTCTGCTCGGAGCAGTAGGACTCCACCAGCGCGCCGAACAGATCGCCGGACACATAGGAGGGCACCAGCCGATCCATGACCGCCTTCACCGACGGCACGTAGGTCACGTCCCGGTTGTAGGCGTCCCGGTTGGCCTCGTACTCCGGGAACACGTCGGGATCCAGGGGGAGCAGCTTGTGGACGGTGGGCTCCATGTCAAAGGAGGTGACCAGCCTGGTGAAGAGCACGTACACGTCGTCCAGGCTGCCCTCCAGGAACAGATCCATCATGGACTCGGCGATGTCCCGGGCCCGGGGCACGGTGGGGTTCTGGGCGGTGTAGAGGAACTCCACGTCGATGGGGATGCTGTGCTCCTGGAAGTAGGAGCGGCCCACCTGCCCCACCACAAAGAGGGAGGCGCCGGGGTGCCTGGCCAGCTTCCCCTCCGCCAGCTTGAGGATGTTGTGGTTGTAGGCCCCGGCCAGCCCCTTGTCGCCGGTGACCACGATGTAGCCCACCTTCCGCTTCTCCGGGGGGATCTCCGGCCGCTTGTCGAAGAAGGGGTGGGCGATCTCCGGGGAGTGGTGGAGGATGTCGGAGATGGTGGACTCGATCTTGCGGAAATAGGGCTCCACATTGTTGAGCTGTGCCCGGGCCTTGCGCAGGTTGGCCGAGGAGATCAGGTACATGGCGTTGGTGATCTTCAGGGTCTGCTCCACGCTCCTGATGTGGGTGCGGATCTCCTTTATGCTTGCCATGTGGCGCTCCCCCGCTTCTTGGCGTCGTCCAGGGCGGCGCGGATGGTCTCCACCGCCGGGCCGCTCAGGTTGCCGGTGGACTGGATCTCCTCCACCACGTCGGCGTGCTCCGTCTCCATCTCATCGGCGAAGTCCAGCACGAACTGCCGCACCCTGTCCAGGGGCACGTCGTCCACCAGGCCGCTGGTGGCCACATAGAGGATGATGGCCTGGCGGCTCACCGGCATGGGGTGGTACAGGGGCTGCTTGAGCAGCTCCAGCAGGCGGCGGCCGTGATCCAGGGCCTGCTGGGTGGCGGGATCCAGGTCGGAGGCGAACTGGGTGAACACCTCCAGCTCCCGGAACCGGGCCAGGTCGATGCGCAGGGTGCCGGCGGTCTTTTTGATGGCCCGGGTCTGGGCCGCGCCGCCCACACGGGACACGGACAGGCCCACGTTGACGGCGGGCCGCTGGCCGG
>NZ_JAHZDL010000158.1:0-2362 GCF_019422385.1 Flavonifractor sp. | reverse complement strand
ATTTCCGAGGCGCATGTCCCCGGAAATGACGGATTTTCATTTGATTCCTGCGGCTACGGCCGCAGGAACTCTGCGAGGCTTTCCCTTAAGGAAGGTTTTTCGACAGCCTCAGCCCCGGAACCATCCGGTTCCGGGGCTTTTTCCTTGACAGGGGCCGTCGGTTGGCATAAAATAACGGGGATATTTGAACGTTAGAGGAGTCGGGGTCTGTGATCGAGTTAAGACACATTTCCAAGATCTTCCCCACGGCCGACGGCGATTTTCAGGCGCTGTCGGACGTCAGCCTGACCATTCAGGACGGGGATATCTTCGGCATCGTGGGCATGTCCGGCGCGGGCAAGTCCACCCTGGTGCGGTGCATCAACCTGCTGGAGCGGCCCACCGAGGGCCAGGTGCTCATGGACGGGATTCTGGAGGCGGAGGGCGGCGGCCCGGTGGATCTGTGCAGCCTGTCCCCCGCCCAGCTGCGGCAGGCCCGCCGGTCTATCAGCATGATCTTCCAGCAGTTCAACCTGCTCATGCAGCGCACCTGCCTGAACAACATCTGCTTCCCCATGGAGATCGCCGGGGTGCCCAGGGCGGAGGCCAAAAAGCGGGCCCTGGAGTACCTGGACATCGTGGGCCTGCCCGACAAGGCCAACGCCTACCCCGCCCAGCTCTCCGGCGGGCAGAAGCAGCGCATCGCCATCGCCCGGGCGCTGGCCTCCAACCCCAAGGTGCTCCTGTGCGACGAGGCCACCAGCGCCCTGGATCCCACCACCACCCGCAGCATTCTGAAGCTGATTCAGGACATCAACAGGCGCCTGGGCATCACCGCCATCATCATCACCCACGAGATGGCGGTGGTGGAGTCCATCTGCACCCACGTGGCCATCCTGGAGAAGGGCCGCATGGTGGAGACCGGCACGGTGGAGGAGGTCTTCTCCAACCCCAAGACCGAGGCGGGCCGCCGCCTGGTGTTCCCCGAGGGGGCCAACATCGACAAGTTCCCCGTGGCCGGCGTGGTGCGGGTGGTGTTCAACGGCGGCTCCTCCTACGAGCCCCTGATCGCCTCCCTGGCCATCGACTGCGGCGTGAAGGTGAACATTCTGGGGGCTGACACCCGCAACGTGAACGGCAAGGCCTTCGGCTCCATGCTGCTGGGCCTGCCGGAGGACAGAAATGAGGCCGCCAAGGCCATGAACTACCTGCGCGCCCAGAAGGATGTCACTGTAGAGGAGGTGCCCGACTACCATGCTTGACTTTTTCAACAGTCCGGAGGTGCAGGAGCAGTTCTCCCTCTTTCTGGAGCTTCTGCCCGGCGATGTGTGGGATACGGTGTACTCCACCGCCCTGGCCACCCTGTTCGCCTATGTGGTCGGCCTGCCCCTGGGTATCCTCCTGGTCACCGGGGAGGCCGGCGGCGTGCGGCCCCTGCCCCGGTGGTTCATGGCCGCCCTCAACTTTGTCATCAATATTCTGCGCTCCGTTCCCTTCCTGATTCTGATGATCCTGGCCATCCCCCTGTCCCGGCTGATCCTGGGCACCAGCGTGGGCACCGCCGCCATGATCCCCCCCCTGGTCATCGCCGCCTTCCCCTTCGTGGCCCGCATGGTGGAGTCCTCCCTGCGGGAGGTTGATCGCGGCGTGCTGGAGGCCGCCACCGCCATGGGGGCCTCCCCTCTCCAAATCGTGTGGAAGGTACTGCTGCCCGAGGCCCGGCCCTCCCTGCTCACCGGCGCCACCACCGTCACCATCACCATCCTGGGCTACGGCGCCATGGCGGGTTTCATCGGCGGTACCGGCCTGGGCGCCACCGCCATCAACTACGGCTACTACCGAACCCAGATCGTCCTGGAGTACTGCGCCGTGATTGCCCTGGTGATCCTGGTTCAGATTGTCCAGACCGCCGGCACCCGCACCGCCGTAGGCTCCGACAAGCGGCTCACCAAAAAGAGCCGCCGGAGGGGCCTGCGGGACGCCAACCGGCAGGTGAACCGGGACAGGCGCTCCCCCGGAGGCATGTAAAAATCAGCAGGATGGGCAAACCGCTTGGTTTGTCCATCCGCTCTTTTTGTGCAGACTGTCCAGTTGACAGATGGGGCCATTCGGTTGTAAACTAAGCACAACCCAAGCGGAACTGAATCACGCCCTACAAACGCGAGGAAGAGAAGAGTAGGCTGGAAGATACGGCACAGAGAGCCCGGATTGGTGGAAACGGGTACGGAAGGTCTGGCTGAAGATGGTCTCGGAGCGGCGCGGCTGACTGCGGAATCCATTCTGTACAGGCTGCGACGGGTGCGCCCGTCAGCGCGCAGGAGTATGATTGTACTCCATAAGGCCCCTGTCGTGAGGCAGGGGTGAAGCAAGGTGGTACCACGAA
>NZ_JAHZDL010000157.1:0-2420 GCF_019422385.1 Flavonifractor sp. | reverse complement strand
CCTGGATGCGGGCGAACTCCTCCTTGTCGTAGTCTCTGGGCAGGTGCACCCAGCCAGTGAAGTCGCCGCCGGCGCCGCTGCCGCTCTCCAGCTTGGCGCGGCCCTCCTCCAGCCCGGCCAGACGGCTGGTCAGCCAGTCCTCCGGCAGAAAGGATGCCGCGTTGGAAACATTACAGGTAAGCATGATTGCCCCTCCTCTTTGTTAAGGCTTGTCCTGCCCACAGTATACACCAACGGGCGGCAATTTCCTAGGGGGAATTTGGCAATCCGGAGAAAAAAGCGCCGGGCCGCAGCAGCGGCCCGGCCTGTTAAAACGGCCTCGCAGAGTTCCGTCATCCGCAGATGACGGAATAAAATCAAAATCCGTCATTTCCAGGGACATGCGCCCTGGAAATGACACTCCTCATGGCGGGAGGGGTGACTTTTTCGCAAGAAAACGAACCCCTTCCGCCATGCAGCTCCTCTCGGAAAAGCGGCTTTACCGCTTTTCCGATCATAAGTGATCGCTGTCCACCAGGATATTGTCGGTGCCGTGCTCCTCAAATTCCGCGATATAGGCGTCGATGCGGCTGGACAGCTCCTCGTAGTTGTTCTGGTCGATGGAGGCGTCCTCCATGTCCCGGCGGGCCAGATCCTCCGCCAGGATGTCGAAGAACACATTGTTCTCATATTCCATGATCGCCTCGTGGATGCCGCCCTCGGCAAAGGCCCGGGAGGGCACCACCTCTCCCTGCCAGTCCTCGGCCAGCACGCCCATGCCCTCCTCCCGGGCTTTGGCGAACAAAAGGCTCTCCACCTCGTCGTAGTCCTTGAACCGGTCGTCCCCCCGGGTGGAGTTCAAAATCCAGTTGCCAATATAGGCCATATCCAGCAGGCGGCGGAATTGTTTGGTCGTCAGCTCCAGCTTCATCGCTTGAACCCTCCTCGCTGTCATGACGTGGGGCGGCGCGGCGGCCGCCTCTACCCCATATTATAGTCAGCCCCGCCAAAATGTCAAACGCAGAGGCGGTCGGAAACCATGAAAATACCCCTTGTCAGGGGGCCATTTTTCGCCTATGATGGAGAGAACAGACCAGAGGATGCTTTCAGGAGGGATTTGGATTGGATCAGCGGCCCATCGGCGTCTTTGATTCCGGCCTGGGGGGGCTCACCGCTGTGCGGGAGCTGTGCCGCCTGCTGCCGGGGGAGGACGTGGTCTACTTCGGAGATACGGGACGGGTGCCCTACGGCAGCCGCTCCCGGGAGACGATCATCAAATATGCCCGGCAGGATGTGGCCTTCCTGCGCACCTTCGACCTCAAGGCCATCCTCATCGCCTGCGGCACCGTGTCCACCACCGCGCTGGACGTGCTCTCCGCCGAGAACCCCATCCCCGTGATGGGGGTGGTGGAGCCCGCCGCCCGGGCGGCGGCCCGGCTCACCCGCAGCGGGAACATCGGCCTGATCGGCACCCAGACCTCGGTGCGCAGCGGCGCCTATGAGCGGGCCATCCAGGCAGAAAACCCGGCGGCCCGGGTCACCGGGCAGCCCTGCCCCCTGTTCGTGCCCCTGGTGGAGAACGGCCGGTTCCGCCCCGGCGACATTGTAATCGAGACGGTGGCGGCGGAATACCTGGCCCCCCTGAAGGCGGCCGGAGTGGACACCCTGGTGCTGGGGTGCACCCACTACCCCCTGCTGGAGGAGGTCATCGCCGCCTGCATGGGCCCCGGCGTGGCCCTGGTCAGCGCCGGGGCGGAGGGAGCCCGGGCGGCGGCGGACTTCCTGCGCGCCCGCGGCGCCCTGTCCGGCCGGTCGGACGGCGGCGCGTGCCGCTTCTTCGTCAGCGACCGGCAGGAGGATTTTGCCCGGCTGGCCTCCATTTTCCTGGGGCGGGACGTTACCGAGGCGGTGGAGCTCACCGATATCAGCCAATATTGAGGGGATCCCCCTTTACATCCGGCCCGCCGTCGGATATAATAGAATGCAATTTTCATTACAGCAAGCACCGAGGTACCAATCACCATGGAGAACAACGTCATCATTTCCATTCAGGGAAAGCAGTCTTTCCAGGCCCAGGAGGACGACACCATTGAGCTGGTCACCGAGGGCTGCCTGGAGCCCGACGGCGACGAGGGCTATACCCTGACCTATCAGGAGAGCCAGCTCACCGGACTGGAGGGCACCCTGACCACCTTCCAGATCGAGCCCGACCGGGTCACCCTGCTGCGGGTGGGGGAGGTCAACTCCCAGATGGTCTTTGAGGAGGGCCGGCGGCACCTGTCCATGTACGACACGCCCTACGGCGCCCTGTCCATCGGGGTGAACACCCGCCGGATGCGCAGCGATCTGAGCGCCAGCGGCGGCAGCATCGAGATCGACTACGCCATCGAGATTGACCACGCCCTGGCAGGCCAGAACCTGTTCCGGATTCAAGTGCGGGA
>NZ_JAHZDL010000156.1:0-2441 GCF_019422385.1 Flavonifractor sp. | reverse complement strand
CTGGTGGTTCCCGCCCTGGCTGGTACGGTGCTGGCCATGGTGGTGTGCACCGTGCTGGGCATCACCATCGAGCGGCTGGCCTACAAGCCCCTGCGGCAGGCCACCTCCCTGGCGGTGCTCATCACCGCCATCGGCGTGAGCTACTTCCTCCAGAATGCGGCCCAGCTCCTGTGGTGCTCCAGCCCCAAGGTATTTACCCCCGTGGTGAGCCCGTCCGCCAAGCTGACCCTGTTTGACGGCCAGCTCTCCATCTCCTGGCTGACCATCGTGACCGTCCTGGTGTGCGTGGCCATCATGCTGGCCCTCACCGCCTTTACCGGCCGCACCAAGATGGGCAAGGCCATGCGGGCCTGCTCGGAGGACAAGGCGGCGGCCCAGCTCATGGGCATTGACGTCAACCGCACCATCTCCATGACCTTTGCCATCGGCTCCGCCCTGGCGGCCATCGCGGGCGTTCTGTTCCTGTCCACCTACACCAGCCTGACCCCCACCACCGGCTCCATGCCCGGCATCAAGGCCTTTACCGCCGCCGTCTTCGGCGGCATCGGCTCCATCCCTGGGGCCATGCTGGGCGGCATCCTGCTGGGCATCATCGAGATCTTTGCCAAGGCCTTCAACACCAACATCTCCGACGCGGTGGTCTTTGCCGTCCTGATCGTGGTGCTGCTGGTCAAGCCCTCCGGACTGCTGGGCAAGTATGTGCCCGAGAAAGTGTGAGGTGACCGATATGAAAACACGTTCCCTCCGCCGCAAGCGCCTTTTCGGCAATCTCCTCACCTACTGTATCGTTGCTGCCGCCTTTGTGATCCTTCAGCTTCTCAATGCCGGCGGGATGCTCTCCCCCTCCCTTCAGGGGCAGTTGGTCCCCATCTGTGCCTATGTCACCATGGCTGTGGCACTGAACCTGGTGGTGGGCATCTCCGGCGAGCTGAGCCTGGGCCACGCCGGCTTTATGAGCGTGGGTGCTTTCTCCGGCGTGGTGGCCTCCATCTCCCTCCAGGAGCTGATCCCCATGGGCCCCCTGCGCCTGCTGGTCTCCATGCTCATCGGCGCCTTCTTTGCCGGCATCGCCGGCGTCATCGTGGGCGTCCCCGTCCTGCGCCTGCGGGGCGACTATCTGGCCATCGTCACCCTGGCTTTCGGCGAGATCATCAAAAACATTATCAACATCCTCTATGTGGGCGTAGACGAGAACGGCCTCCACTTCTCCACCTCCAGTGAGGCGGCCCTCAACCTGTCTGAGACCGGCAAGGCCATCCTGAAGGGACCCATGGGAGTCACGGCCAACGTGAAGCTCTCCTCCTTCACCGCAGGCTTTCTGCTGGTGATGGTAGCCCTCATCGTGGTCCTCAACCTGGTGAACAGCCGTTCCGGCCGGGCCATCATGGCCCTGCGGGACAACCGCATCGCCGCCGAGAGCGTGGGCATCAGCGCCACCAAATACAAGCTGATGGCCTTTGTCACCTCCGCCGTGCTGGCTGGAGCCGCCGGCGCCCTCTATGCCATGAACTACTCCTCCATCGCCGCCAAGAAGTTTGACTTCAATACCTCTATCCTGATCCTGGTCTACGTAGTGCTGGGTGGACTGGGCAACATCCGGGGCTCGGTCATTGCTGCCGCCCTGCTCTATGTCCTGCCCGAGCTACTGCGTGATTTCTATGACTACCGGATGCTGATCTACGCCATCGTGCTGATCCTGGTGATGCTGGCCACCAACAACGAGCGCTCCAAGGAGTTTTTCTCCTCCCTGCGCCGGAAGATATTGGGCCGCGGCACCGAGAAAGGAGGCGCTCAGAATGGCTAAGGAATTTAAGAAAGGCAAGATGGTCCCCGTCCCCAGCCACTCCATCGTTCCTGAGCGGGATGTGAACAAGCTCCCCGTTCTGGAGTGCCAGCACCTGGGCATCGACTTCGGCGGCCTGACCGCCGTGAACGAGTTCAACCTCACCATCGGCCGCACAGAGATTGCCGGCCTTATCGGCCCCAACGGCGCGGGCAAGACCACGGTGTTCAACCTGCTCACCAAGGTGTACCAGCCCACCCGGGGCACCATCCTGCTCAATGGCAAGGACACCCACGGCATGAGCACTGCCCAAGTCAACCGGGCCGGCATCGCCCGCACCTTCCAGAACATCCGCCTGTTTTCCAACCTGAGTGTGGAGGACAACGTGAAGATCGGCCTGCACAACCAGATCCGCTACCCCATGTGGGACGGCGTGCTCCGCCTCCCCAAGTTCTGGAAGCAGGAGAAGCTGGCCCGAGAGAGCGCCATGGAGCTGCTCTCCATCTTCGACATGCAGGACCTGGCCCACCACCAGGCCGGCTCCCTGCCTTACGGCGCACAGCGCCGCCTGGAGATCGTCCGGGCCCTGGCCACCAACCCCTCCCTGCTGCTGCTGGACGAGCCGGCGGCGGGCATGAACCCCTCGGAGACGGCGGAG
>NZ_JAHZDL010000155.1:0-2613 GCF_019422385.1 Flavonifractor sp. | reverse complement strand
GACACCAACCTGATCAAGAACATGATCTTTGATCTGGACGTGCCCACCATCGGCGTGCTCCCCGGCCCCGGCTTCCACTGGGATTCCGCCATGCTCAGCGACATCACCATCTGCTCCGACGACACCTGGATCGAGGTGCCCCACGCCCACGGCGGCCTGGTGCCCGGCGACGGCATGGGCCTGATGGCCCAGCACTTCTTCGGAACCAAGCGGGGCAACTACTACATGATGACCGCCCGCCAGTGGACTGCCCAGCAGATGCTGGACTGGGGCATGGTCAGCGAGGTGGTGCCCAAGGATCAGGTCATGGCCCGCGCCTGGGAGATCGCCCGGATGCTCAAGACCATGCCCTATGAGAACCGCACCATCATGTCCAACCTGGCCAAGCGTCCTCTGAAGAAGCTGCTGGTGGAGGATCTGAAGCTGCACACCGTCAGCGAGCAGTACGGCTCCCTGCTGCGCATCGCCGCCGGCGACATGGGCGACCGCAACGCCGCCCAGCAGGACGAGAAGTACATCAGCCAGACCAACGACTGGCGCTACTGCCACGACTGGATGCAGCAGCCCCCCACCCGGGAGAGCTGGGCCGGCTTCCGCACCAAGCCCATCGAGTGGTTCAAGGAGGTCGAGGCCGGCCGCGAGGTCAACCCCTTCGACCCCAAGCGGCCCGTGAAGCCCTACCGCCCCGAGCCCGCCGACGGCAGCAGCAAGTAAGCTTCTCCACACACGGACGAGTATTGAGGAGGAAAATACCATGGGAAAGCCTATGGCTGATTATGTCAAGCTGCCCGAGTTTGACGAGTATAAAGAGTGGTTTAAGGACTTCGCCGACCTGAAGCGTGAGGACGGCATCGTGCAGGTCACCTGGAAGACCAACGACGGCCCCATGCACCACAGCGGCATGTCCCACCGGGCCATGAGCCAGCTCACCCGCTGGCTGAGCCTGGACTTCAAGAACGAGATCATCATCTACACCCACATCGGCGACAACTGGATGATCGAGTCCGACGCCAACGGCTGGGAGACCTACTCCCAGCTGCCCACCCAGCGGTTCCAGCACCAGTACTTCGACGACACCAACCTGATCAAGAACATGATCTTTGATCTGGACGTGCCCACCATCGGCGCCATCCCCGGCCCCGGCTTCCACTGGGATTCCGCCATGCTGTGCGACATCACCCTGTGCTCCGAGGACACCAAGATGGAGGTGCCCCACGCCCAGGGCGGCCTGGTGCCCGGCGACGGCATGGGCCTGATGTGCCAGCACTACTTCGGCACCAAGCGGGGCAACTACTACATGATGACCTCCCGCCAGTTCACCGCCCAGCAGATGCTGGACTGGGGCATGGTCAACGAGGTGCTGCCCAAGGGCAAGGTGGTGGAGCGCGCCTGGGAGATCGCCCGGATGCTCAAGACCATGCCCTACGAGAACCGCACCATCATGTCCAACCTGGCCAAGCGGCCCCTGAAGAAGCTGCTGGTAGAGGATCTGAAGCTGCACACCGTCAGCGAGCAGTACGGCTCCCTGCTCCGCGTCGCCGCCGGCGATCTGGGCGACGAGAACTCCGCCCAGCAGGACGAGAAGTACATCAGCCGCGTGGGCGACTGGCGCTACGCCACCCACGACATGGAGGAGCCCCAGACCGCCGAGTCCTGGCGCACCATGCCCCAGAAGGCCGCCGAGTGGTGGAAGAAGGTAAACGCGGGTGAGATCGAGAACCCCTTTACCTTTGAGCACAGCAACGAGCCGGAAGGCTACGAATTTTAATTCTGTTCTGCGGAAGAAGGGGCGGTCACTGCGTCCCTTCTTCCCGCGCATATTATAATAAGGAGTGGAACCGCTATGGCAAAGACCATCATCACCGCCGCGCTCACCGGCGCGGTGACCCCCGCTGGCTACAAGATCCCCGAGACCCCCCAGCAGATCGCCGACGAGGCCTATGACGCCTGGAAGACCGGCGCCGCCATCGTCCACCTGCACATGCGCGCCGACGACGGCCTGGGCGCCATGGACAAGGAGAAGTTCCGGGAGACCATCCGCCTCATCCGCAGCCACAAGGACTGCGACGTGGTCATCAACTGCACCTCCTCCGGCGCCTCCCCCCAGCACCCCGCCACCGACGACGAGCGCATGGCCCACCACAGGGAGCTGGCCGGCATCGAGATGGGCTCCTACGACGCGGGCTCCTTCAACTGGATGCCCGGCGGCGTGTTCATGAACTCCCCCCAGTTCCTCCAGAAGCTGGGCGACCTGTACATGGAGAAGGGCATCAAGCCCGAGCTGGAGATCTTCGACGCCGGCATGCTGGGCATCGCCAACTACTTCGTGAAGAAGGGCCACCTGTCCACCCCCTGTCACTATCAGTTCTGCCTGGGCGTGCTGGGCGGCATGCCCGCCACCGTGGAGAACCTGATGTACCTGGTCAGCCACATCCCCGCCGGCTCCACCTGGTCCGCCTTCGGCATCGGCAAGGGCCACCTGCCCATCCTGCTGGCCTCCCTGGCCCTGGGCGGCCACATCCGCGTGGGCATGGAGGACAACGTGGTCTTTGAGGTGAAGGAGAACGGCGAGAAGGTCATGGCCACCAACCACATGCTGGTGGAGCGGGCCGT